>DATIRH010000122.1:0-10799 GCA_035469845.1 Proteiniclasticum sp.
CACTGGAAGAGTTAAGGTATATGATGTACTACTCAGAGAGTTTCAAGGGACCACTAGCAATCAGATATCCTCGAGGTACAGATGAGAAGGGTTATGTTCCGGAACCGCTTAAAGAGTTCACACCTGGGAAATTCGAAGTCATGCAGGAAGGTGGAGACGGATATCTTTATGCCACTGGGAAGATGGTGGCAAGAGCTGTTAGAGTATCAGAAATCCTGAAAGAAAAAGGGTACGATTTCGGCGTTGTGAACGGCTGCTTTATAAAACCGGTGGACCATAAGCTTATAAAGAGTCATCTGGATAAGGGGCTGAAAATCATTACTTTAGAAGACAACATGCTTCACGGCGGATTCGGAAGCATGATCCTGGAAAGCGCAATGGGCCACTTCATGGCAGGAAACATCATGAGATTCGGATTCGATGACAAATTTGTAGAGCAAGGTACCGCAGAGCTTCTTTATGAGGCATACGGGCTCGGATTCGATGAGATTGTAAAGAAGATCATCAATTTTACAGGAGAGAAGTAATGAGTGATAAAGAAAGGCTGGATGTGCTTCTGGTGGAACTCGGGTTCTTTGAAACCCGCGAAAAAGCAAGAGCACAGATCATGGCCGGGAAAATATATGTGGACGATCAGAAATCCGAAAAACCCGGGACTAAGATTTCAAGAAAGGCTGTTGTTGAAGACCGAGGTGAAAAGATGCCATTTGTCTCAAGAGGTGGCTATAAACTTGATAAAGCAATCAAGGCCTTCAACATTGATCTGAAAGGGAAGACCTGCCTGGATATCGGCGCATCGACGGGGGGATTTACCGATGTGATGCTTCAAGGCGGAGCCGCAAAAGTATTTGCTGTGGATGTCGGATATGGACAGTTTGCCTGGAAATTAAGGACAGACCCTAGAGTGGTGTGTATGGAAAGAATGAATTTCCGCTATGCCACGAGAGAGGAGATCAAGGACCCGATTGATTTCGCGGCTACGGATGTTTCTTTTATTTCCATCATGAAAATCATCCCTCCAGCACTGGAACTTATGACAGAGGACGGGGAAATGGTTGCACTGATCAAACCTCAGTTTGAAGCAGGACGGGAAAAGGTAGAGAAAAAAGGGGTTGTCAGAAAAAAGTCCACCCATAAAGAAGTGCTCACCATGATTGTGGATTTTGTGATCGAAAAAGGACTGTACATCTATGGACTGGATTATTCACCGATAAAAGGTCCTGAAGGCAATATAGAATTTCTTATCTACTTTGGTAAGAAGGATAAAGGCATCATATTTGAAAAGGACAAAATTCTTGATCAGATGATTAATGAAGCACATGACATCTGATAATGATAGGGGGAGACTGAGTGAAAAAAATCGGAATCTTAAGCAACCAGGAGAAAGACCCGACAGGGAGTTATCTGAATGAGACGCTGGATTCACTAAAGAAGACACTTCCTGAAGCGAAGGCAATAATGATAGAACACTCAAAGATGGTGGAAGACCTTGATCTTCTTATTGTTCTTGGAGGAGATGGGACACTTCTTTCCGCAGCCAGACTGGCCTATGGATATGATGTACCTATTTTGGGGGTTAATATAGGAAATCTGGGTTTCATGACGGCTACAGATATTCATGGTCTGGAAGAGAGCCTTTTGAGGATTGAAGAGGGGAAATATACCGTTGAAGATCGGATGATGCTTGAAACGACCTTAGACTGCGCTGATGGAAAAAGAACTTATCATGCACTGAATGATGTTGTGGTTCATAAAGGCGCCCTCGGAAATATCATTAATTTTGAACTGTATGTGGATCAGGATTTTGCCAACAGTTATCGGGGAGATGGAATCATCATCACAACGCCTACAGGGTCAACGGCTTATAACCTTTCTGCCGGAGGATCCATCATGTATCCGACAGTAGAAGCCATAGGCGTAACATCAATCTGTCCGCACACCTTTGGAATCAGAAATCTGATTTTAAGCAGCAGTCAGAAAATCATGATCAAGGTAGGAAAAAGCAATGAGGAATACTTTCTTTCCATGGATGGTCAGATCAATCTTAGATTGACTGATGATTCGATCATCACCACAAAGAAAGCGGAGCATTCCTGTAAAATTCTGAGACTGGATGATTATGATTATTTTAATGTGTTAAGACAAAAATTAATATATAAAGCAATGAATTCAGAGGGGTGAATGATTATGAAAATTGACAGACGTAGCAAGATGCTGGAAATTATTTCCAGAAAAGAAATTGAAACCCAGGAGGAACTAGCGCAGGAATTAAGAAAAGAAGGGTTTAATGTAACTCAGGCGACAGTTTCAAGAGACATCAAAAACCTGCAGCTGATCAAAGTATTGAGTTCAACAGGAAGATACAAGTATGTGGCAAACAAAGAAGATACGAAGGATGCCATCGGAAAGCTGGTTACGCTCTTATCCCATACAATCATATCAGTTGAGAATATCGATAAGATGGTTATTGTAAGAACGATAACAGCCGCCGCATCCACAGCTGCAGAAGCAATAGACCAGCTGGCTCTCGCTGAAATCGCAGGAACCATAGCGGGAGACAATACAATTTTCATGATGGTCCGTTCTGATGATATGGCAGTGGAAATTGTGAAGAAAATCTCTGAACTAGTAGGTAAGTAGGATGCTCATACAACTTAATGTACAAAACTTTGCACTGATCGACCATTTAGAACTTGACTTCCAGAAGGGATTCACCATACTGACCGGGGAGACCGGAGCAGGAAAATCCATCCTGATTGATTCCATCAACTTTGTCCTGGGTGAAAAATTCAACAAAGAATTTATAAGAACCGGAGCAGATTCGACCTTTGTGGAGGCAATATTCACACTGGAAGACGGGAATTCTGATATGCTTGATGCCCTTGGTATTCCCTATGAAGATACTGTTATCTTTTCAAGGGAAAGTTTCATAAACGGGCGTAACAATGCCAGAATCAATGGTAAAAGTGTTCTGGTAGGGGTTCTGAAGGATATTGGCAGTGAGTTTCTTGATATCCATGGGCAGCATAACAATCAGAACCTGCTCGACAACACGAAACATATGGACTATCTGGACAGTTTCATTGACTTGTATGAAACAGATGAATTCAAATCCTACAGCAGCGAATTTTCCAATCTGACTGAACTGAAAAATAAGCTTCAGAAGCTTTTGGGAAGCAGAGATCGAGAAAAACTTATTGATTACCTGAAATTTCAGATTGAAGACATCGAGAAAGCAAAATTGACCTTGGATGAAGAAGCAAAGCTGAACGAAAAATTTTCGATGCTCAGCCATGCCGAAAAAATTTCCACAGGTCTTGTACAGACACATGAGTTTCTAGGAAGTGAAGACGGAATCCTGACAAATCTCTCCTCCTCACTCCATTCATTGAAATCCATAGAAAAGTATTTTGAAAAACTGAGAGGACCTATAGAGAGCCTTGAGAGTGCATACTTCACTTTGCAGGAAACTTTCAGAGAGATCACTGATTATAAAGATTCGGTCTATTACGATCAGGATGAACTCAATGAGATCAATGAAAGACTCTATACCTACAGCAATTATAAGAAGAAGTATGGTGAGGAAGTTAAAGAGGTTTTAGCCTATTATGAAAAAATCCGCAAGGAGTATGAAGATCTGATCAATGCGGAGGAGTACATAACCAGAGTCAAAAAGGATATCGACACGGCGAAAAACACACTTCACAGAATTGGAAAGCAAGTAAGACAGATGAGAATAGAAGGTGGACGTAAGCTCAGCGACAAGATCAACAGGGAGCTTAAGTTTGTGGGACTTGAAAAAGCCGAATTCAAGGTCAATGTGGTAAAGACGGAGACGATTCATGCATATGGCACAGATGAAGTTAATTTTCTGATTTCAACCAACACCGGTGAGCCGATGAAACCCTTGGAGAAGATTGTTTCCGGCGGAGAGCTTTCGAGAATCATGCTCTCCATGAAGGTTGCCTTTATAGATAAGGACAGAACGCCTTCTGTGATCTTTGATGAGATCGACACGGGGATCAGTGGAAGGATTGCGGAAGCAGTAGGCGAGAAAATGTATTCTCTGTCTCATTCTTTTCAGGTCTTTTGTGTGACTCACTTACCGCAGATCGCAGCGTTTTCAGACCAGCATTTCGTTGTTTCCAAACATGAGGACAGAAAGAGGACATACACAAAAGTCCAGTCTGTCGACTTAAGCGGCAAAACGGAAGAACTGGCCAAGATGATCGGTGGAAGTGCAATCTCCGACCCTCAGGTGAGAAGTGCGGAAGATATCATTCTGAAAACAGAAGACATCAAGAAGAAATATGCACTTAATAAAGAGTGATCTTTGACGTATAATAGATTTAGAAGAAAATAACAGGATGAGACTAAAGAAATATAAAGAGGTGAAGTATGAATAAGAAAATTAATATTGTGATTGCAGATGACAATGCAGATATCAGTAATCTTCTAAGAGAATACTTGGGAAGTGATACTGATTTAGATATTGTAGGCGTCGCAAAAAATGGAGTGGAGACGTTAGCTATTGTAAATAGCGAAAAACCTGATGTGCTTCTTTTAGACATCATTATGCCTGAGCTGGATGGATTAGGCGTTCTTGAGTCCCTGAAGAATATACCGGAGAAACCTATCATCATCGTCTATTCAGCGATTTCTCATGATAAGGTGACAAATACCGCAATCACCCTAGGCGCAGATTACTATATGGTGAAAGGAATAGACCTGAAGCATCTGAAAAAGAGAATCAAGAGCTATTTCATGGAACCAAAGGATCTTCCCGATAACATGGAGATTTCAGGTAATTCCGGTTATGCACATAATGGAGAAGAAAAGACGGACCTTGCTACAGAGCTATCAGGAATACTTCAGGAAGCAGGAATATTGCCCCATATCAAAGGGTACAGCTATTTAAGAGAGGCCATTACTGAAGTCATCGACAATGTGGATCTTCTTTCTGCGGTGACCAAGGAGCTTTATCCGAATATCGCAGGCAAATTCAATACGACGTCTTCCAGGGTGGAGAGAGCCATCAGGCATTCCATTGAGGTTTCCTGGAATAGAGGACTTCTTGATAATTTGAACAATATCCACGGATACAGTGTGAACTTCGAAAAAGGTAAACCGACAAACTCTGAGTTCATTGCACTGATCAGTGACAAGTTCAGACTTCGAAACAGTCATGTAGAATAGATTATAGTGGTCTGTCTGTGAGAGATCAGAATGTGAACAGAATTATAACATTACATAATATTTCTTACATTCGATGTATAAGTACTTATCATAGCTGCAGTTTTATAGTAAAATTGAAGATGTAAATGAATATATGACCACCGTTTAGAGACCCCGGATAACTCCCAGGGTCTTTTTCTATCATTTTTTATAAAAGGAGACACCCTATGCAATTCATTGAAGATACCCTATCAAAGAAAGATTTATACAATGGGAAGATCATAAAACTGGAAACCCATGAAGTGAAGCTGGCAGATGGTAAAACAGCCATGCGCGAAATCGTGAGGCATCCCGGAGGTGTCTGCATACTGGCAAAAGATCAGGATGAGAAGATTCTCCTGGTGAAACAATTCAGAAAACCCATGGAGGAAGCGTATCTTGAACTGCCTGCTGGAAAGCTCGAAATAAATTTAACTCCAGAAGAAAATGCAAGTAAGGAGTTGGAGGAGGAAACCGGTTATAAATGCGAGCATTTAAGATTCTTAGGTGCATTTGCCTCGTCTCCAGGATACAGCGATGAGATGATTCATCTCTACGCCGCTGAAGGCCTCTATAAAGGCCAGAAAGGTGGAGATGATGATGAATTCATCGAGATCGTGAGAGTCACGGAGGAGGAATTCATGGAAGGAATCCGAAATGGAACGATCAAGGATCTTAAGTCGATTGCCGCATATACACTGGCTAAGCTGATATAATGGATACTTATTTACAGGATTATCTTGAAGAACTGAAGAGACTTGAAAAATCACCTAATACCATTGATGCCTACAGAAGAGATCTGATTCATCTTCTTTCCTTCCTCAAGGACGAAGGTCTTGATTATGAAGATTTCAATGAAATCGAAGTGTCCAACTTTATCGGATACCTTCTGGATTTCAATATGTCTAGAGCCACAATCTCAAGACATCTTGTTTCCATTCGTAATTTTTACAAGTATCTGAGGAAGAAGAATAAGGTAAGAGAAGCGCCGATTCTTTATTTTGAACTTCCGGAAATCAAAAGAAACCTTCCGGAGCCTCTATCCATCGAAGAAGTGGAAATGCTTATTGATGTACCGAATACGGAGAAGCTGAAAGGAAAAAGAGACAAAGCCATTCTTGAGCTTCTGTACGCGACAGGTCTGAAAGCGTCTGAAGTTCTGGATCTTACACTTCGTGACGTGGATTTATCAAGAGGATATATATCGGTAAAAGGAAAAAAGAACAAAGAGAGACTCATTCCTATGGGAAGCTTTGCTGTTTCAAGCATCAGGGAGTACCTTTCTTCAAGAAAAGATCCTGTGATAGGATCCTCGGTTCTCTTTCCGTCTCAGAGAGGCGACAAGATGACCAGACAAGGTCTATGGAAGATTTTGAAGGAATACGCCAAGGAATGCGGACTCGACAGCAGTATCAACATCAATACCCTGAGGCATTCCTATGCTGTGCATATGCTTGCTGGAGGTGCTGACCTGACCACGCTGTCCCTGCTTTTGGGGCATAACGACATCAAAGCTACAGCAGTTTATCTTAAACTGGTGAAGAATAAAAAATTCAAAGAAGTATATGAAGATGCCCATCCAAGGGCTTAACGAATTAGGAGGAAAATCAGATGAAAAGAGCGATATTAATTGTACTGGATTCAGTTGGCATAGGAGAAATGCCCGATGCGCACCTTTATGGAGACGTCGGTTCACATACCTTGGGAAACATTGCAGAAGCGGTGAAGGGGATGGATATTCCGAATCTGGAAGCGTTGGGACTGGCAAATATTGAACCACTTTTAGGTGTAAAACCCCAGGACACTCCCTTAGGTGCCTATGGTAAATCAGCTGAATTGTCCATCGGGAAGGATACGGTTACAGGTCATTGGGAAATGGCAGGGGTCATACTTGAAAAGCCGCTGAAAACATTCCCGGATGGTTTCTCAGATGAAATCATGGACCTTTTTGAAAAGAAAATTGGTAGAAAGACACTGGGAAATGAAGTTGCATCAGGTACAGAGATCATAGAAAGACTTGGTGACGAACATGTGAAGACCGGATATCCGATCATCTATACATCAGCTGACTCCGTATTCCAGATTGCGGCTCACGAGGACGTGATTCCGCTGAAGGAACTATACCGCTACTGCGAAATTGCAAGAGAAATGCTCGTAGGAGACTGGCAGGTAGGACGTGTCATCGCTAGACCCTTTACAGGAAAATCCGGCAGCTATGCAAGGACTTCCAACAGAAAGGATTATTCCCTTGATCCATTCAACAAGACGATTCTTGATTACGTAAAAGAAGATGGTCAGAATGTCATGTGTGTGGGTAAGATTGAAGATGTCTTCAATAAGATCGGTGTAACCCATGCCGTTCACACAAAGAACAATCTTGAAGGTGTGGAAGAAACACTGAACTATATGAAACAGGATCTTCCAGGACTTATCTGGAGCAATCTTGTGGACTTTGACAGCAAGTTCGGTCATCGTAATGATTATAATGGTTATTACAATGCCATCAGAGAATTCGATGAGAAGCTTCCTGCAATCATGGAAAATCTGAAAGAGGACGACATGCTCATCATTACGGCTGACCATGGATGTGATCCAACAACAGAATCAACAGACCATTCAAGAGAATACATTCCTATTCTGGTCTATGGAAAGCATATCAAGCCAGGATCAACCCTTGGTGTAAGAAAGACTTTCTCGGATATCGGAAAGACTGTTCTTGATTACCTGGAAATTGAAAACGAATTATACGGAGAAAGTTTTCTGAAAGATATTCTAGAATAAAGGTAGAAGTGAGGAGATTAAATACAGATGGATATGAAGAGAATCGATAAAATTTGCGAGTCAATAAAAACCAGAGTTCCTTTTGTACCGGAAGTGCTGGTAATCCTGGGATCCGGATTAGGTTCCATGGCAGAACAGGTGGAGGACAAGATCATCATCAAGTATGAAGAAATTGATGATTTTATGGTTTCTACGGTAGAAGGTCATGCAGGACAGTTTGTGTTTGGTCTCTATAAAGGCAAAAAAGTCGCCATGATGCAGGGAAGATTTCACTATTATGAAGGACATTCAATGAAGGAAGTGACCCTTCCAGTATTTGTGATGAGAAGACTAGGTGTCAAGAACATGATCGTGACCAATGCCTGCGGTGGTGTCAACACATCACTTCAACCTGGTGATCTCATGCTGATCGAGGACCATCTGAACTTTACGGGGAATAATCCCTTAATGGGCAGTAATCTTGATGAATTCGGTCCAAGATTTCCAGATATGTCCAAGGTCTATGACCGCGGACTGATGGACCTGGCGCAGCGCATCGGAGAGGAAGAGAACATCACCCTCAAAAAGGGAGTGTATGCGATTTATACAGGTCCAAGCTATGAGACTCCTGCAGAAATCAGAGCATACAGAACCCTCGGTGCGGATGCCATCGGCATGTCTACCGTCCCAGAAGCCATTGTTGCTAACTATGCTGGAATGCGTGTCCTGGGTATCAGCTGTATCACAAACATGGCTGCGGGTATTCTTGATCAGCCTCTGAATCATGCAGAAGTCATAGAAGTATCTGCACGGGTCAGAGAAGGTTTCACTACACTTATTTCAAGAGTTATAGAGGAGATGTAATAGGATTATGCATATACTGGACATTATCAGCAAAAAGAAGCATGGAATAAAACTGACATCAGAAGAAATCTATTATGTGGTAGACGGATATACAGCAGGAACTATTCCTGATTATCAGATTTCTGCGCTTCTTATGGCCATCTACTTCAAAGGCATGGATGAAGAAGAGACAAGGAATCTGACCATGGCCATGGTGGAATCTGGTGACCAGATCGACTTATCTTCCATAGAAGGAGTCAAAGTGGATAAACACTCTACAGGAGGCGTAGGAGACAAGGTCAGTCTGATCGTGATACCTCTGGTCGCTTCTCTAGGGATTCCTGTGGCAAAACTCAGCGGAAGAGGATTGGGTCATACCGGTGGGACCATTGATAAGCTGGAAAGCATTGAAGGGTTCAATATCGGTCTGTCCATGGAAAAATTCATCGACAATGTGAATAAATATAAAATGGCCATCGTAGGTCAGACAGGCGACCTTACCCCTGCAGATAAAAAGCTCTATGCGCTGAGAGATGTGACTGCGACTGTAGATTCTATTCCTCTGATTGCAAGCTCTATCATGAGCAAGAAAATCGCATCCGGTTCAGACGCTATCGTTCTGGATGTGAAGGTCGGCAACGGCGCTTTCATGAAGACTGTGGAAGAGGCTAGAATTCTGGCTGAAGCCATGGTGTCCATCGGTAAGGGTCTTGGCAGAGATACGGTGGCTGTTCTGACCAATATGAATGAGCCTTTAGGCAGGGAAGTGGGCAATGCCAATGAAGTCCGTGAAGCCATTGCCGCTTTGAAAGGCGAGGCTGGACAGGACCTGATCAATGTGAGTGTGACCATCGCTTCTTATATGGCGGTTCTTGGAAAAGCCTTCAAAGATCTTGAAAGTGCAAAAACTGCAATCATGGAGAATATCCGAAACGGGAAAGCACTGGAGCAGTTTGAACTCCTTGTGAAGATTCAGGGAGGAAATACAGATCAGATCAGGCATCCAGAGACTTTGCCGACTGCACAGATTCAAGTGCCGGTTATAGCGAAGGAAGAAGGATACGTTCACGAGATCAAGGCTGAAGAAATCGGAACAGCTGCCATGCTCCTTGGAGCTGGACGTGAGACGAAGGAAGACCTGATCGATTACGCTTCGGGAATCCATCTTGAGAAAAAAGTGGGAGACCGCATCGAAAACGGTGATGTTCTCTGCATTTTACTGACCAACAGAGAAGATTATCAGGATGCGTACAACAAAGCCCTAGAAGCCTATGTAATCAATGAAGAGAAACCGGAAAAGATTCCTTTCATTCTGGATGTCATAAGCTGATCCTTTCGAAGAGGACTTAAATCACCTGAATCACAGCAAAATCACAGCAAAATCACAGGACATCTCAATTGTTTGAGATGTCCTGTTTTAAATAGGTGAGAATTTCTGTATAATAGATAAAGAGTGAAATCAATCATTAGGAGGATGTCATGGAAAGCCTGAATATCAGCATAACCAATTTTGAAGGTCCCTTTGATCTCCTACTACATCTTTTAAAGGTGAACAAGATGCAGATTCAGGAAATCAGAATTTCTGAAATCACCAGTCAGTATCTCAATTATCTGCACGGGATGCAGGAGCTGGACCTGGAGATTGCATCGGAGTTTCTGCTCATGGCTTCAACACTTCTGGAAATCAAGTCTAGAGAAATGCTGCCGAAACATGAAGAGGAAGTGGATGAAGAAGAACTGAAGGAAAAACTCGTATTACGAATTGAAGAATATGAATCATTTAAAAAAATTGCTGAAAACTTAGCAGAACGCTTTAATAAAGACCTCTTTATATTCACCAAAAGGGCAGAAACCATCCAGCAGGATGAGGTGTCTCTGGAGGACATGTTAAAGGGAGTCACGATGGATAGTCTTTATATCACCTACAAGAGCCTTATGAACAGACAGAAAGAGAAGAATATAGGATTGAAGATAAAATGGAA
>DATIRH010000123.1:0-1953 GCA_035469845.1 Proteiniclasticum sp.
AAGTAAGAAGAAGTATAATTAATGGTAGAGAAGAATACAATAGGTATTCTATCACTGCTTATCAGCTAAGGCTGGTGTAATCAGGAGCAATTTGATATCATCTGGCTTACCATGCCTGATAAAATCTCACTCACTTTATGCCAGCATCGTTTTGAGGCTGAATTTGTCCGGTTCTTAAGACATTAGTAAGTTATAACTGAAAAGATTATTTCTTAAGAATAGAACAAGAACCTATGAGAGGAAGGTGAAAGCATTGATACCGGAAGAATTATGGGATATATATAATACAAAACTGAAAAATTATATCATGGGGAAAGTTTCGGATAAATTTGAAGCGGAAGATCTCTTCCAGGAAGTGGGCATTCGTGTTCTTAAATCCGAAAAAAACATTCTGGAAGTCGATAATGTCGAAGCCTGGTTATATCGCATAGCCAGCAATGCAATCATCGACTACTATAGACGTAAGGACAGATTGAATTATGTAGAAGATGTGGAAGCTGTAGATGCTGTCTTACCTAAAGATTCTTCTGTTTCTGAAACAGATAACTACAACTATGAAACTGCATCCTGTCTTCTTAAGTTGGCTGAAATCTTACCTGAAAAAGATAAAGAAGCGATTCTTCAAAGTGATTTCAAGGGTGTCCCTCAGAATTCTTTAAGTGAAGCATGGGGACTGAGTCATTCTGGTGCTAAAAACAGAGTGCAACGTGCACGAAAGAAACTTAAAGAAACCATGCTGGATTGCTGTGAAGTCAGATCTGATCATCAGGGTAATATTCTTGAACTGGTGAACAAGAATGAAGATCAAGAAAAATTTTCATGCATCAAATGCTGAAAATATGGGTCCTTTTCATCTCACCTCCGTCTTATAGTGTAGAGACTTAAATTGAAACAGGTGGAGGAATAGAGATGAAAACTTTAAAAATTGAATGGAGACACCTTGATGTAGAAGGGGAAACCTGTGATCGCTGCTATGATACAGGAGAAAACCTGAATGCGGAAATCAGACGGCTGAACAGAAAGCTGGACTCTGCTGGAGTAAAAGTGGAGTGGTTTGAAACGAAATTAAGTGATAGCCAGATCCAGCAATCAAACGCTATCCTTTTTGATGGGGTTCCAATTGAAGAGATTCTAGATATCAAAGTATCAGAAAATTATTGTGGTTCCTGTAGTGAACTTCTTGGAAAGGCAGCCTACTGTAGAAGTGTTTTCTATGACGGGCTGGAATATGAAGAAATTCCAGCCAAGGCGATCCGTGAAGCAGTATATAAGATTCTTGACCTGACTGTATCGAAAGAGGCACCAATTGAACTTTCGAGCAATACTGGGGGCTGTAATTGTGGAACGGACTGCTGTGGTAGTACAAAAGCGTATGACGCTGAAACGAAGCGGATTGTCATTGATCTTCTCTATCTGGATTTAAGCGTCTGTACACGATGCCAGGGGACAGAAACAACCCTCGATTCTGCTTTGACGGATGTTTCAAAGGTTCTTGAAGCAGCTGGAGCGGAAGTCGTCGTCAATAAAGTACATGTTCTGAATGAGGAGCTAGCGAAGAAATATCAATTTGTCAGTTCTCCGACGATTCGTGTGAATGGTCGTGACATTCAGATGGAGATAAAAGAAAGTTTATGTGAATCCTGCGGCGATTTATGTGGGGATGATGTAGACTGTCGTCTATGGGTGTACAATGGCCAGGAATATACAGTGCCACCCAAAGCGATGATCACCGATGCGATCCTTAAAGAAGTATATGGAAGCAAGGATGAGAAGAAGGAGAAGCAGAACTATATTCTGCCTGACAACTTGAAACATTTTTACCAGACAATGGAAGAGAAAAATAGTAAGAGTGAGAATAGCTGCTGTTAATATATTCAGTGAGCCTCTATGTTTAAAATTATTATTGAATAAAGTGATTTTCAGATAATCAAGATAAAAAGCCCACTTGGATCA
>DATIRH010000124.1:0-8972 GCA_035469845.1 Proteiniclasticum sp.
AAGGGAATTTTCGCATGTGGTAACGTGGTTCATGTACATGATCTGGTTGACTTTGTAAGTGAAGAAGGAGCGAAAGCTGGTAGAAGCGCAGCGAAGTACATCAAGAATGAACTAAAAGAAGGTCAGGACGTTACAGAAATCAAGAACGGAGCCCGTGTAAACTATACTGTTCCTCAGAAGATCAGACTTGAAAATATAGTGGAATCTCAGGAAATCATGTTCAGAGTGTCCAATGTTTTCAAGGACGTGAATATTACGGTAAGAAATAATGAAGGTGAACTGATCAAGAAACTGAGAAGACCAGTTGTGACTCCAGGAGAAATGGAGAAAATCAAACTGAAGAGAGCGGATATTGATAAAGCAAATGGACTTCTGACCATTGCTTTGGAAGAGGTGGTTTAAGATGAGAGAAATGATTTGTATAGTATGTCCTGTTGGATGCAGGCTTCAGGTAGATGAAAGACCAGACGGTGAAATCATCGTAATGGGGAATGGATGCAACAGAGGTGTTCCATACGCCAAAAAGGAATTAACAAATCCAACCAGAGTAATTACCTCAACTGTGAAGATCACGGGTGGAATTCATAAGAGACTGCCTGTAAAGACATCTACAGATATTCCAAAGGGAATGAACTTCGACGTGATGAAAGAACTAGAAGGAATTGAAGTGGAATCACCAATTAAAGTAGGAACAGTATTAATTAAAAATGTTCTTGGAACAGGTGCAGATATCGTAGCAACTAGAAATATGTAAACAATGAATGTGGGTTAACACCCACATTTTTTGTATAAAAAATATCCAGAGTTATGTATATTTGTTATAATTAAACAAACCGTAAATGTTTACAAAAAAGCGAGTTGTAAATGTTTCAATGAAGGAGGAAGTAAGTAAATGTATGATGTAATTATCATCGGTGCAGGGATTGTAGGCACCAGTATTGCCAGAGAGCTATCAAAATCGAAGGCGAAAGTGCTGATTCTGGAAAAAGGAATCGATGTTTCCATGGGTGCAACAAAAGCAAACAGTGCGATTGTCCATGGCGGCTATGCAGAAAAACATGAGGCGTTAAAAGGTAGATTGTGTTATAAGGGTAGAATCCAATTTAAGGAACTTGACCGTCAGCTGAATTTCGGGTTTGAAGAAACCGGATCTCTTGTCATCACGACAGATGAAGATAGAGAGCCCCTTGAAAAGCTCATGGCCAACGGTATTAAGAACGGACTTGATGATCTGGAAATCATCGGACCAGACGAAATCAGAAAGATTGAACCTGAACTTACGGATGATGTGAAGTGGGCACTTCATTGTAAGGGTGCAGGAATATGCTCTCCTTATGAAATGGCCATTGCCATGGCAGAAAATGCCATCAAGAACGGAGTAACATTAGCACTTGAGAACAAAGTCACAGCAATTGAAAAAGTGGATGATATTTTCAAGGTCACAACGGATAAGGGTGAGTACGAAGGCAGATATGTGGTCAATGCTGCAGGTGTGTATGCAGATACAATTTCCCATATGGTGGGTGTAGATAACTTCAAGATTCTTCCAAGATCAGGGGAATATATTCTTTTTACAAGAGGTACTGGAGATCCCATTAATACTGTGATTTTTCAGCTTCCTACAAAGTTTGGAAAAGGCGTGCTGGTTGCATCCACTTACCATGGAAATCTCTTGATAGGTCCTGATGCCAATGATGATGCAGATCGGGAAGATACTTCAACACACATTGAACGTATTGCAAGTATTTTTGAACAGACAAAATCATTGTACGATAAGATTGATCCAAGGAAGTTCATCAGAAGTTTTACGGGCATACGTGCCAGAAGCTCAACAGATGATTTCATAATTGAAGAATCATCTGTAAAGGGATTTATCAATGTGGCAGGTATTCAGTCGCCCGGACTGACATCCTCTCCAGCCATTGCTGAAATGGTTATAGGAATTCTTAAGGATACAGGCTTAGAATGGGAAGAGAACAAGGATTTCGATCCTTACAGAAAACCTGTCCATACGAAGAAGCCGTTAAAACCGCTTAAAGATGTCAAGAAATTCATCGAGCTGCCTCTTGGAAGCAAAGATCGAATTGTATGCCGCTGTGAGCAGGTAAGAGAAGATGAAATCGTAGATGCGCTGCATCGTGGCATCGAAGTGAAAACTGTAGATGGTGTAAAGAGAAGAACACGTGCTGGTATGGGATGGTGTCAGGGAGAATTCTGTAAGCCAAGAGTGATTGAAGTCATGGAGAGAGAATACGGCGTAAAGATTGATCCGGGTTTTGATATCGAACATAGTGGTGTGAACCGTGTTCAGAAATCCGATCTTCTGGATTATCTGAAGAGCCTCGAGGAGGAATAGACATTGAGTGACGTCATTGATTTCAATGATCTTAAGAATAAAGTCAGGGATAAAGACATAGACGATTTTGAAGCCTATATCTTTAATCTTTATGGACAGATGGGAACAGGAAAGCAGAGTATCGCTTCGATCAATAAATCGATTATGGAGTACATGGAGAAGAACAACATCTCCTATGAGAAGTTTATGGAAATCCAAACCAAGCTCATGGAGCGATATGGCGTATCCATGGAGGATATTCAGTCCCAGTATAATTTAACGAATAATGAAGATTATCAGAAGTACCGTAAGCAGCTTGGATTCATGGATAAGTACAAAGGAAAGCTGACAGAGTATACTGGATTCTATTATGAAATCCGGAATGAACTGAACGACTTGTCGATTTTTCTGAACAAGACCATAGTGATCATTACATCAGAAAAACAAGTAGATCTTACAGATAACGAATTAAATGAATTTCTGGTTTCTTATAAGAAACTGCAGGATGATCAAAAACTTCAGATCAGAATCAGTGAAAATTACAGGGAATACGATTATTAGACAAAATGGCCGATGTGAATCATCGGTCATTTTATTTTTGAGCAAATACTAGATTGGTTTTCAGGAAAGGGCATAGAACACAATAAATCTGACGCTTCTTCAAATCATGTGTATTGCGTCAATCAGCATTCATTTTCTATTGTGCTATAATATAATTTAGATTTTGAATGGAATTTAAATTATTGATTGTAGATGTGAGGGAATATATAGATGATGGATGAAAAAGAAAAGCAGGAAGAAGAAAAAGAAAAGGCAAAAGAAAAGAAAGATTTTTTTTCTTTCGTAAAAAATCCGATCAGGTATGATGTACTTCATCTGGCATGGCCCATATTGACTGAACTTATCTTAGGTTCGCTTTTTGGCATGGTGGATATGATGATGCTCGGCTGGATTGCAGATAAGGCACTGGCAGCGGCATCTGTCGCAGCTGTTGGGATTACCAATCAGCCAATGTTTATCGGTTTATCCTTGGCTCAGGCACTGAATGTTGGTGGGATGGCTATGATTGCCCGCTATGTAGGGGCGAAGCAGGAGCAGAAAGTGGATTCAGTCCTGAAACATGTGATTCTACTCAACTTGTTTATGCTTGCCATACCGCTAGCCACATTCGGTCTGGTTTTTACAGATGAGATCATGATGTTCATGGGCGCACAGTCAGATACTATTGCTGCTGGAAGAATCTATTTCAAGATCATCATGATCGGGTACCTCTTCCAGAGTTTTAATATGTCTATCTCTGCAGCCTTGAGAGGTATTGGGGAGACGAAAGCACCGATGAGAATCAATATAAGAGTCAACTCCATGAATGTAGTTGGTAATGCAGTGCTTATTTACGGACTGCTGTTTTTCCCGGCTCTTGGCGTTACAGGAGCAGCTGTATCAACGGCCTTTTCTCATCTGATCGCAAGTGTTTTGATGATCAGATATATCACCCGCAAAGAAAGCCCTTTGAAAGTGGATTTCAAAAAGAAGTTCAAGTATAACAAGAGTGTTATACAGAATCTTATCAGAGTGGGCATACCGGCCTCTTTGGAATCATTAGCACTTAGAATTGGAGTGCTTATGTTTGTAAGAATCGTTGCAGGCTTAGGTACTGTTGTTTATGCTTCTCATCAGATTGCACTGAGCATATTAGGGCTTTCCTTCCAGCCTGGACAAGCATTCGGAATTGCAGCTGCTTCCATGGTAGGGCGCTCACTGGGGGCACAGAATCTCAAGGGTGCGGAGGAGTATGCTAAAGAAACCCGAAAAATAGGTTCAATGATTTCCACATTTATGGCAGTGATTTTATTCTTCTTTGGACCACAGATCGTGGGATTGTATTCCAATGATCCCATCATTATTGAAAATTCATCTAATGCACTGAAAATTATCGCACTTGTGCAGCCGTTCCAGTCTTCGCAGCTGATTCTTGCAGGAGCGCTTCGTGGAGCAGGAGATACTCTATGGCCACTTGTGGCGACTTTCACAGGGGTATTCGGGTTCAGGGTCCTCTTGGCTCACATCTTTGTCAATATAATGGGATACGGACTTATGGGAGCATGGGTTGCAGTTCTGGTAGACCAGTTCATACGATATCTCTTTGTTTATGCAAGATTTAAAACAAATAAATGGAAATATATCAGAATCAGATAAAGTAAGTTCGATCGGATGAGTATGCAGGTGAACATAAAAATCTGATCAGAACAAAAAAATGAGGCCATCCGTTCAAATTGAACGGATGGCCTCATTACTATCTGAATTCTATTCTACTGTTACAGACTTAGCCAGGTTTCTTGGCTTATCTACATCTAGACCTTTGTATAATGAAACATAGTAGGCAAGTAATTGAGTAGGGACCACTGCAAGGATTGGAGCGATGATATCCATGGTGTTCGGGATATAGATTACTTCATCTGAATATTTCTCAACTTCCTTGTTGTCCTCATAGGTGATTGCCATTATTTTTGCACCTCGTGAAACCACTTCTTTGATATTACTCTGCATTTTTTCAAAGAGGTCTCTCTGAGTCAGAGATGTAATGACGGTGATACCATCTTCAATCAGTGCGATGGAACCATGTTTCAGTTCTCCACCTGGATAGGCTTCTGAGTGAATATAGGAAAGTTCTTTAAGCTTGAGAGAAGCCTCTACAGCAATCTGATAATCCAGTCCTCTTCCAAGATAGAAAACATCTTTCTCTTCATGGATTTTGTCTGCAAAGTGTTCGATCTTACTTGTATCCTCTAAAATTCTTGCAACCTTATCTGGTAATGTAAGCATTTCTTTTTTGATATCTTCAAGATAAGAAGTTTTCTGAGTACCTAACAGTTCTGCGAACTGGATAGCGATGGTGTACACTGCTACAAGCATAGTCAGGTAAGCTTTTGTTGAAGCTACTCCGATTTCAGGTCCTGCCCAAGTATAGAAAACATCATCTGCTTCACGAGCGATGGAGCTTCCTACAACATTTGTTATGGCAATCACTCGAGCGCCCTTGCTTTGTGATTCTCTGAGAACAGCTAGTGTATCAGCAGTTTCACCAGACTGGCTGATGGTGATCAGGAGTGTCTTGTTATCTATGATAGGATCCCTGTATCTGAATTCAGAGGCAACATCTACTTCCACTGGGATTCTGGATAAAGTTTCAATCGCCACTTTTCCGATAAGACCAGCATGGTAGGCTGTTCCGCAGGCAACAATATATATTCTTGAATAACTCATGAGCATTTCTTTGCTGATATGAATATCATCAAGTTTTATTTTTTCTCCTGGAATGATTCTGGAGGTCATTGTATCTTTTAAAGCCTTTGGCTGCTCGTATATTTCTTTGATTGTGAAATGAGCATATCCGCCTTTTTCAGCAGATTCTGCACTCCATGTGATTTCAGTGCTTTCTCTTTCGACTTTAACACCGTCATTTGCATAAAATGAAATGTCGTTCTTAGTAAGAACAGCAAATTCACCGTCTTTGAGATAGACAAATTCTTTTGTGTAATTAAGCACTGCTGGGACATCAGATGCTATAAAATACTCCTGATCACCCAGTCCGACAACAAGAGGACTGTCTTTTCTTGTTGCAACGATTTTATCAGGTTCATCAATAGACATTACACCTAATGCATAGCTGCCTCTAAGCTCTTTTGTGGTCGCTCTAACTGCATCTAGAAGATCTCCATTGTAATGAAAGTCAATCAGGTTAGGGATCACTTCTGTATCAGTATCTGATAAAAACTTGTAACCGAGTTTAATCAGCTTGTCTCTCAGTTCCATGTAGTTCTCGATGATTCCATTATGGACAACAGAAATCTTATCGTTGTTGCTGTTATGGGGATGAGAATTTTCATCTGAAGGAACTCCATGAGTAGCCCAACGAGTATGTCCAATACCCATCTGACCTTTCAATGTTGTACCAATCAATTTTTCTTCCAGATTTCTCAATTTCCCTTGAGCCTTGACTATAGAAACATTTCCGTCTTCCATAATCGAAATTCCTGCTGAGTCGTACCCCCTGTACTCAAGTCTTGATAGACCACTGATGAGTACCTCCACAACGTCTCTGTTTCCTAGATAACCTACAATTCCACACATAAAAAAACACCCTCTCTAATTTATTTTAGGAAGGCTTAATACACCATACAGGATTGTCCCAAGAATCACTTCTTGTATTTCTCCTGACATTTATCGGTAGTGTTTACCGCGAAGCATCCGCCGAATTTTCGATAACTTCGTCCTCGTCAACCTATCTTCATAGGTTCTGGCGCTATTTCAATGTCTTGAAATTTCAATATTCATTAAGCCTTGCCAAATTATTATAACTTGTAATTGCTGACTTGAATACCCCTTAATTCAAAAATCGTTATTATTATAACTAAGTGACAGGGTGGTGAAAGAGTGAAACTTGTTGAACTGCAATGAAAAAGAACCTCCTACGAGGTTCCTCGAAAACTACTTATTATTCTCTAAAGTAAGATGTGATCCGTCACAGTAGGGAGGGGTTTTTGTCTTTTTACATGTACATAGATTTACAGATTCATCTTTATCAGGCGTAAAGAGTAGAGGCATAATTGATGTAGTACCTTTGTGACTACCATCACAGAAAGGTTGAGATTCACTTCTACCACAGGCACACCACCATAAGCTTTTTCCTGCACTAAGTTCTACAAGGACAGGTTCATTTCCTGCCTGTATAGGGTTATCCATATCAGCACTTCCTTCTTATATCATTTATCATTTTCATCCATGATTCTATTATAGAGCAACAGTTAACTGTTTGATACTGTATTCGAAACGGTATTCAGCAAAAAAGGCACCCATACTATGAGTGCCTGATCTTATCCAGTGATTTTATAGGTTTTTTCAGTAGGATCAACCGGGATTTCTTTCATGGAATAGTCTGTGACTTTAATGAATCCGTTTCCTTTTAGAATACCACCAAGAAACTTATTGAAGGCATCATCAGAACCTTGAACCTCAATTTCCACATCACCATTCATTAGATTTCTGACTTTTCCGGTAAGGCCAAGTGATCGCGCTAATTCATAGGTGTGATACCGAAATCCGACTCCTTGTACGCGCCCTGTAAAAATCATCAAGTAACGTTTCATGTTTTCACCACCTTAAATCAGTCTTTAGGGTCTGTTTCTTTGCTTTTTACGGCGTCTGCCTTGTGATTTAATTTTTTCTGCAGCTGGTTGGAGCTGTCTGCAATTATGTGACGAATGCTTTTCCCGAAACGATTCAGATCATTTTTGATTTCGTGCTTCCATTCTTTTGAATCACTGTGGGGAATAATTCGTTTTTCTTCTTCTGGTACTTTTGTATCAATATTGAATGAAGTGTCTTTTGCAATCTTCTTTTCTATGACATCTGTTTTTGATGGATTCTCAGAAGAAGTCGACTTAATCGCTTCAGTCGTTTTGTCTGGAGAATTAAACTTCATTACTTATTTTTTTTCATAAGAAGGCAATTTGATGATTTCTGGCTTCTCAGAAGCAGTCACCTTGGCTGATTCTGTTTTTTTTTCAGATGAAGTCAGCTTGATGACTTCAGGTGCTTTTTCTGGCAAAGGCTGGACGGTCAGTTTTTGTCCTTTTTTAGACATGAGTCTGGCCTGTTTTGTCCTATACTTTGACACTGTATAGATATAATCTAGGTAAATCGCACCGATGACTTTTGCCCCAGCTACCTTATCACCACTTAAGTTATACAGTCTCAGATATTTCTGGATATGGCCTAAGGGTTTGTTGGTAATACCATATAGATCTTTACTCATCTTCATTGCATCAATAAATGAAATATGTACTTCCTTATCTAATTTGACATTCAGATAGGTATGAGTGAATGGCTGATTGTAGATAATGATCGGTAAATCACCAGCATATCTTAAAAAACGTCCTATTGCCTCATTAAGTGGAATCGTATATTTTTTAAGTAGAGGATCAGAGGGATCAATTGGAATGAACAGTGAATCCACCATTTTATTCTTTATGTATTTCACTGCCTGTATTGACGTTACGGTATCCCTATAGGGATCTTCAGATTTTCTGTTCAGATGAAAGGTGACAAATTCGTGGTATAGAGGATAGGCTTCAAATTCTTCGATAATTTCGCCTTTGTGGTTGAATAAGGCATCCTCCATAATGACCTGCTTATAATTTAATCGGTCTGGTGAATAGATAAAGTCTTTTAAAATATAAAAAAGAGATATCATCATACCAAAGAAAATATAAATGATCGCATAAGTTATTTCTTCCTTATCATACCGGTTGTTAAAGTATAAGAATACAATTAACAACAACAGGAAGCTGTAGAAGAATATAAACTTCTTGTTGAAAATTCCTTTAACAATATTCATGTAATAATGCCTCCGCTGAGTGTATTTATGCTCACTTGTTATGAGTATTCTGGATTCAAAAAGTGAATCAATACTTGTATTATATTATGATTTCAGAAAAACATAAAGAAAATGCTCAAATTCTATTTATTGATTAGAAAGAATTGGCAATTTTACAATGATGGCGATTCTACTTTCATTCACTTTCTCTGCGTAGATCTGACCACCATGCATGTGAACAATACTTTCTGAAATAGCAAG
>DATIRH010000125.1:0-6340 GCA_035469845.1 Proteiniclasticum sp.
CCCTATTCTCCTGGCTTTCAACGACTCTGGGCTTACTAGCTGACAATATCCATTCTAATTATTGAAATATTATTTTTAATTTAACTCAAATGTATTGAAAAATTATTACACTTGGAGTAGTATGGCATAGAAAGATGTAAAAGGTTTTCAATTCACACAATAGTAAAAATATTCAGGAGGATTCAAGATGAAAAAAACCAGTATTCTAGCACTATTACTTCTCGCCACCCTTTCATTCCAATCTTTGGCTGTGAAGATGCCCCAGGCATCAGAGAATGAGGACCCGCTAAACGCATTCAAGTCATTTGATTTTGCTACGAAAGAAGTCTTATATGATGAGACCCTTCCGGTCAGCCTCTATAAAGATGGCCCTCAGGTGACCATCCCGGTAACCTATAAGAATCCCAAGGTTCAATTCAGAACCGCCTGGGTGTCCACCGTGGCCAACATCGATATTTCAAACGTGACAAAGGATCCCGACCTGACAGCGGAAGAGGAATTCAAAGCGCAGGTCACCGTGATCCTGGATAACTTCGTTGACCTTAATCTCAATGCCGTAACTTTCCAGGTGAGCCCGATGCTTGATGCCTGGTATCCGTCAGACATCTCTCCTTGGTCACAGTATCTCCATCAGGGTGGATCTGACTATACATTCCAGGGCGTAGATCCTGGATTCAATGGCTTTGACCCGCTGGAATGGATCATTTCAGAAACTCATCTTCGCGGGATGGAATTCCATGCCTGGTTCAATCCCTACAGAGTCACCAACACTGTTGATGCGAGACCTGTCGAGGAGAAACTGAGCGAACTTGCAGAAAGCAACTTCGCCAGACTGAATCCGGAACTTGTCTATGAATTTCAGAACAAGCTGTTCCTCGACCCAGGTAAGCCTGAAGTCGTCGACTTTGTCATAGATAGAGTAGAAGAAGTGGCAACGAAGTATGACGTGGATGCCATCCATCTGGATGACTACTTCTATCCTTACAAATATGCTGCCAATGGGCAGGATGTCACCTTCTTTTCACAGGACATCGACAAGCAGACATTTCTTGACTACAACCGAGGATTCGGTGAATACACCAAGGAAAATGCAGCAAAATGGAGAGAAGACAACATCAACATCCTGATCAGTTCCATTAAGGAATCTATGGATTCCATCAATGAACAGAAAGAATCCTCCATACAGTTCGGTGTCTCCCCCTTCGGAATCTGGGCACATGCTGAGGAGAACATTGACGGGTCCAATACACCTACAGGTTCGACCTCAAGCCTGAGAGACCAGTATGCCGACACCCGTAAATGGGTAAAAGAAGGCTGGGTGGATTACCTGACTCCACAGATCTACTGGGCTTTCAATACTGCTGCTGCACCTTATGGTGAACTTGCAGACTGGTGGAATGAACAGTTTGAAGGTGTGGAGAATTCCCACCTCTACGTCGGCCATCCAAACTACAAACATGTGGGCGCTTCATGGGACAACAACTTTAAAAACCCCTATGAAATCCCAAACCAGATGAGATTCAACCAGAAATACGACAATATCATGGGAAGCGCATACTTCTCCTACCAGCAGATGCTTCCCAAGACCGTCGTGACACCAGGCGATAAGTTTGATGTTCTTAATAACGCCAATGAGATTTTAAAAGAGAGCTATCTCAATCTGCCTGCGCAGCTTCCAGGAAAGCCATGGCTGGACAAGGCACGGACCGAAAAGGTCACCGAGCCCACCTACGTTACAGTGGATGGTACCATCAACCTAAGCTGGACAGATACAAGCAGCGACAGCAAATTCTATACGATCTACAGACAGGAAGGAAATCTGAAAAAAGTGGATATCAAAAACCCAGCAAACCTGATTGCAAGATTTGGTGTCAAAGCAGGTACTCACTATGTGGATGCGGACATCGAAGAGGGTAAAACCTACACTTATGCGGTGACCATCGTAGACAACGCAGCTGTAGAGAGCAAGGAAACCGTCTTCAACAAGAACGATTTGGAAATTAATGTTGCCGCCCTTGCAGTCATCGAAGCCATCGATAGACTTCCCGATGCTAAAACCATCACCCTTCTTGACGAAACTGAAGTGATCGCCACTAGAGAATTGGTGACCGCTTTGAACGATGATAACTCTGTCACTAACCTGAAGAAGCTGGAAGCTATTGAAAAGAACATAGCCAAGCTCATTCGAAAGAACTAGAACAAACAGCCTTCAACATTGGAGAGGTCAGTAACAGATAAATTCAGTTACTGACCTCTTTCCCACCCCGCGTGCCGTTTGGTACTGTGAGGTTCCATCGCTTAAGTGCTGTTGGTTTAATTGCTCGTACCGTACTGGGATATCAAAGTATCCAGCACGGACGAGCTTTTTCTTTGTTCTAAAATGGAGTAAGGCATGGCTACAGGCAATTCACTCATATCCAAGGGCAGAATTCCCCCATTTGTAAGCAGCCATTCAGGTATCCCGGTTCCTTCCCGGAAGTTCCATTCAGCTACTATGGCCTGGACTGGCTTCACAAATCAAGTATTACTCCATCTCTCGGATTTTCAGCAGATGTCTTTGAGATCTCTCTGTGTAATAAGGTTGTATTTCATTCCATCACTGTCATGGCTTTATATGAGATTTCTCTACGTAGTCTCAGAAACTTTGCCCACTAGGACTCTACGCCCTGACATCCGGCTTTATTCAGATTCCACCATGTGGTGGACAGCCATTCCGAGCGCGCATAAAGGTGGCAGAACCCGAGGGCTCTGCCACCTTTTATGACTTGTCAAAAAGTTTTGTCGATAAAACCAAGCCAGATACGGAATTGCTACTTTCAAAACCTGATGAGGCAAATGGTTATTCTTCAGCATCCTCATAAAGATACTCATGCAGCAGTCTTCTGTTTTCTTCTAGATCGATGGTTACAACGCTTCTTCCATTCTTCCTTGCATATCTCCAGGTATCATCAAAAGGAACTCTTGCTTCACTGAGGGCACTGTCCCCTGACCCTAGGACTTCAAGCCCTAAAGTGAACATCGTATCCGCTTTGATGTTGGTGTCCATATATTTCAACGTTTCGGTGATGAATCTTGTAAGCTTCACTGGACCCAGAGAATGCTTCATCTTTGCCAGAATACTCACCATCACATCTCTTTGTCTTCTCGTTCTACCAAAGTCTCCATCACCCGTGCTTCTATTCCTCGAATGAGTCAGTGTCTGGTCTCCGTTTAGGGTATAGATTCCTTCCACCACTGGAATCCTTTCGCCTCCACCAGCACTGTTGATCCTTCTGATTTCAGCAGTCGTAAGCCAAACATCGATTCCTTCCAGTGTATCCACGATGCTCTTCAATCCGTCAAATTCTACAATGGCATAATTCTGTATGTCCAGGTCGAAATTCTCATTGACGGTGTTGATTGCAAGTCCTATCCCACCAAAGGCATAGGCCGCATTGATGCGGTTCCATTCTCTGTTGGGAATCGCAATCCATGTGTCACGCATGAAAGAAACGATTTTGATGTCATTGGTTTCTCTGTTGTAGCTGATGAGCATCATGCTGTCAGAACGACCATTTCCACCCTCGTCAGGTCTTACATCACTCCCCACCATGAGAACGTTAAAGACGTTCTCATCAATGGGAATCTTTCTGTAGATGGCTTCACTCTCCGGATCTTTCACTTCATAGATATAGTCTTCGTCGATATCTTCAGGTGTACCTTCTATTGGCTCAAGCTCTTCCTCTTCTTCAAGTAGTACTACTTCCTCAGCATCCACGATATCTGTCTCTGACTTGTTAAGCGTAGACAGTGTATAATAGACGCCTACAAATAAGATCAGGAGAATGGATAAAATCCCCAGAACCGCATAGATTATTTTCTTTTTCCTCTTGGAGTTTCTTTCCATAATTCTACATTCCCCTTCCTTTAACATTATTTCTATATATTAAATTTATCATAATTTGACGCTTTATTATAGTGATAACGAAATATTCCCGTTCATACTCTTATCTATTTGAACATTTTCTCTTCGTTCTTCTACCTGTCCAGGTTCGAACTCTACTGATTACAGTCAAAAATAAGAATGCCCAGTTTCAATCAGAAACTGAGCATTATCCTTTTCAATCATACTATTAATGAGTTTAGGATTCTTTATGTGTTTCACTTATTCAAAATAAAGTTTTAGTTTCAACGGTTCTTAGCTGTAACTTTCAGTATATTCATAGATCCAAGAATTTTTCTCTTCTCCCGGATACTTTCTTATACCGGAAGATTCATCAAGTAACCTAGCTGCTCCTCCATTGACTTCAATTTTTAAGTGATACTGCTTTCCCTGATACCAGACCGGCACCTCGGATATCTTGTCTCTCCAGGGTTCTATAGCAATGCGCTGAATTTCCACGCCTTGCTGCTGAAGGACCACGAATTCCTTTCCTCTTGTGCGGTGAAAAGAGTCGATCAGTGTTACTGCACCGAAACCGAGTAGTAGGATAACTAATATGGGAACCATAATTCTACAAAGTGAAGACTGACAGAATCTCCTGTCACTAATCAACTCTTTAAAATTATTTTTCGTTTCCATATACTACCACCTTTCGGAATAATTAACGGATAAACTGTTCCTTATTCTTATCCTCCTGATCTGGGAAAAAACGATCAAGATCATCTTCTTGTTTTTTCTTCAATTTTCTGATCTTAGTAGGTAAAAGAATCAGTAAAGCAACGACAATAATTGCTGAAATGCCAAATAGAAACTCCATTTTTATCACACTCCATTTCTGATTTTATCTTCTGTTCAATGTACACCTTATTTTAGCATGACTCTATTAAAATTAGATTTCATAATTATGACAACATTCAAAATTATCTGTTCACAAGTTGTTAAGACTGTTTTAACTGATTATACTCCGATCGTTAAATTTAAGTCAATGTTAACAGTTCACGGTTTCGTTAAAGCTTATCAACAATTAGATGCTATCATAATGAACATAGAAACATTCCATTTATGGAAAATTTAATGCGAGGTGAAATGATTTGAATACAACTATATGTGACGCCATAAGAGATGGCGAAATTATTGAATTCAATTACGAAGGTGCAATCAGAATTGTAGAGCCATTTATCTACGGTGCTGATGAAAAAGGAGTTCAACTCCTTAAAGGATACCAGATTGGCGGCTTTAACAGGATCAATGACAACAGCTACACCTGGGACACCTATAAGGTGGAGCAGATGGGCACCGTGAAGTTCATCGGCAAGAAATTCGATGATAAGAGAGCAGGATACGATCCAAATGATCCGCTCTTTAAGAACGTTTACTGCAATTTCTAAACCCTTTAAATCACCTGGATGATGATCTCCATCTTCCAGGTGATTTCGTTTTTTAATCTGAAATGCATCCTTATTTCCTTAAATTTGCAAAGAATAAAAAGCTTAAAAATAGACACTCATGCTGACTTAGGCCAATCAGCGTGAGTGTCTATTTCTTTTCTGTTCTGCTTCTATGATTCTAATGAACATGATCTTATTGAGTTTTATTCTGTTTTTCAGACTATGCTTCTTTTTCCTGACACCTTATAAAGTAACCCCTGTCTTGAATATTGAAATTTCTCTGTATCCTGATTTCTCATTATTCACCAGTTCTCCACTGGCAACCGTGATCACATAGTTTATAAACTCCTGCGTCATTTCATCAGATGGTTTTCCATCCAGCATCTGTCCTGCATTGAAATCAATCCAATGAGGCTTAAGTTCAGCAATTCTCGAATTGGATGAGATTTTCACTGTAGGCACAAAACTGCCAAACGGTGTTCCTCTTCCCGTTGTGAACAGAACCATATGACATCCTGATGCGCCAAGCGCTGTAGCTGCCACAAGGTCGTTTCCAGGTGCACTGAGAAGGTTTAGTCCCTTCTTCTTTGCGATTTCTCCATACTTAAGTACGTCTGTCACCAAAGAGCTTCCGCCCTTCTGTGTGCATCCTAGGGACTTGTCTTCCAGCGTCGAGATTCCTCCATCTTTGTTTCCTGGAGACGGATTCTCGTAGATGGGCTGTTTATTGTCGATGAAGTACTGCTTGAAATCGTTGATGAGATGAATGATTTTTCCGAAGACTTCCTCATTTTCTGCACGATCCATAAGGATGGTTTCTGCACCAAACATTTCTGGCACTTCTGTCAGAATAGTGGTTCCACCTTTTGCAGCAATATAATCCGAGAATCTTCCTAGAAGCGGATTGGCGGTGATTCCAGAGAATCCATCAGATCCTCCGCACTTAAGACCTACCTTGAGCTCCGAAACGGGCACATCCTCTCTTTTATCCTTTTTCATTTCCTCATAGAGACTCGTAAGAGCTCTGATG
>DATIRH010000126.1:0-10148 GCA_035469845.1 Proteiniclasticum sp.
GGAGAAGAAGAAGTGAAAGCAGAAAAGAAGAAGAAATAGCATTCAATTACTAGAGACTGGTCCGATGGACCAGTCTCTTCTCATTCAAAATATCACGGCTCATTCCTGAGACTGAAACTCCATGGATCTGCATATATCCTGAAACAGCCTGCCTAGGATGAATATATCATGATAAGGTTTTCATGATAGACATTTCAATATAATAATATTGTTCTGATTTATTTGACACTTATTATTGGATGAGATACAATAAATTTGTATTGGTTTATCAAAATTCACAGTGAGAATAATATGCACTTTCCAAGCTTTCACATTTAGCTATAAAAAATGACTAAAAAGCAAGGGGGTGTAAATATGAGCACAGAACAAATCGCTATAATCGTAACAGGTGTTGTTACATTACTGGTGGTAGGTGCCATAATCTTATATTTATCAAATAGTAAATTGAAAAAAGCTAAGGAAATCCTTGGCGATGCGGAAAAAGACAGCAAGAGAATTCAAGAAGATTCAAAGAGAGAAGCTGAAGCCCTGAAGAAAGAGGCCTCATTGGAAGCGAAAGATGAAGCATTCAAGCTGAAATCCGAAGCTGAAAAAGAAGTCAGAGAAAGAAGAACCGAAGTCCAGAGACTTGAAAGAAGGACCATTCAGAAAGAAGAGTCTTTAGATAAAAAAACGGAACAGCTCGAAAAGAAAGAAGAATCTTTGAATAAGAAGATTTCTGATCTTGCCGAAAAAGAGCATGAAACAGAAGTGCTCTTAGCATCAAGAAGATCTGAACTCGAAAAAATCGCCGGTTTGACACAAGATGATGCTAAGAAATTGCTCATGGACGAAGTCAGAGGAGAAGTACAGAGAGACTTGACTCTGATGGTAAAAGAAATGGAATCCAAAGCAAAAGAAGAAGCGGACATGAAGGCGAGAGAAATCATCACCACTTCAATCCAAAGATGTGCAGCGGATCATGTATCTGAAACTACAGTACATGTGGTAACCCTGCCAAATGATGAAATGAAGGGTAGAATCATCGGTAGAGAAGGTAGAAACATAAGAACCCTCGAAACCCTTACAGGCGTGGATCTCATCATTGATGATACTCCAGAGGCTGTAATTCTATCAAGCTTTGATCCTATAAGAAGAGAAATCGCGAAACTGACACTGGAGAAACTGATTGTAGATGGAAGAATTCATCCTGCAAGAATTGAAGAGATGGTGGAGAAATCCAAGAAAGACGTGGAGAATGTAATCAAGGAAGAAGGCGAACAGGCTTCTTTCGAAATCGGAATCCATGGAATTCATCCAGAGCTTCTGAAACTGGTAGGAAGACTGAAATTCAGAACAAGCTACGGACAGAACGTCCTCAAGCATTCCATCGAAGTTGCGAACCTGGCTGGCCTTATGGCTACAGAACTCGGACTAGACGTGACTCTTGCCAAGAGAGCGGGACTGCTTCACGATATCGGTAAAGCCGTGGATCACGAAGTGGAAGGCGGACATGCTACCATCGGTGCAGATCTGGCGAAGAAGTATCATGAGTCGGCACTCGTTGTCAATGCAATCGGAGCACACCATGGCGATGTCGAGATGATATCCATGGAAGCGGTACTGGTTCAGGCGGCAGACGCAATATCTGCAGCAAGACCTGGCGCAAGACGTGAAACTTTAGAAAACTATATCAAGAGACTCCAGAAACTGGAAGAAATTGCAAATTCTTTCGAAGGCGTAGAGAAGTCATATGCAATTCAAGCTGGAAGAGAAATCAGAATCATTGTTAAACCAGATGTGGTTGATGATGCGGGCGCAATGCTCATGGCGAGATCTTTGGTCAAGAGAATAGAGGAAGAAATGGAATACCCTGGACAGATTAAGATCAATGTCATTAGAGAAACCCGATCTGTTGATTACGCAAAATAATCCGAACCCTTCACGAGGACTAGGAAACTGAATTTAGAAATCAGAAAAGAACAAGTCTTTGGACTTGTTCTTTTTTCATGCCGTCTTGACCCTTCGGATAGTATCTTCTATAATTGAAATAATCTTTGTACGTACATGTATGATAAGTGAAAGAGAGTAAGAATATGGCAACATTTTTCCTAATGGTCATCTATGTGGCCTTCATCGGGCTGGGACTTCCAGACTCCGCTCTGGGCGCATCCTGGCCTGTGATGCATCAATCCCTTGGCGTACCCATCCAAAACGCGGGAATCCTGTCCATGATGACCACTGGAGGAACCATCTTATCCAGTTTCATGAGCGGGCGCGTCACAAAACGTTTCGGTACAGGTAAAGTGACGCTCATAAGCGTCCTCATGACAGCCCTTGCCCTCATGGGCTTCTCTATGGCACCCAATTTCTACTGGCTTGTTCTTCTGACCCTTCCGCTGGGTCTGGGTGCCGGATCTGTGGATGCTGCCCTGAACGGCTATGTGTCCCTGAACTATGAGGCGAAGCACATGAGCTGGCTGCACAGCTTCTGGGGCGTAGGCGCTACTATGGGGCCTATGATTCTGTCCTTTTTTCTTCAGAGCAGGAGCGGATGGAGATCCGGCTATCTGATGATTTCAGGAATCCAGATTGCAATTGTTCTTCTGCTTTTCGCCACGCTTCCCCTATGGAAACGCTTCGGACAAAAGAGTGTTTCCATCGAAGATGAGGCGCAGGCTGAAGAATCCCTGCAAAGCGCGAACATCTACAGGATTCCAGGCGTCAGGTTTGCCATCCTCAGTTTCTTTGCCTACTGCGCTGTGGAAATGACCATGGGGTTATGGGGCGCAAGCTACCTGGTGAATTACAGCGGCTTCACCGCTGAAACGGCAGCCAGGTATACTTCCCTCTATTTCGGTGGAATCACGCTGGGACGACTCCTGACAGGCTTCATCACGATGAAGGTTTCTTTCAGGACCATCATCAGAGGTGGCATCCTTTCGATCCTCCTGGGGATCCTGATGGTTCTTTCAGGTGTCTCTTTTCTACTTTTCACAGGGTTTGTTCTTGTAGGCCTTGGATGTGCACCGGTCTTCCCGGGCATGATACACGAAACACCTTCTCGATTCGGAAAAGCCAATGCACAGACCATCATCGGTGCCCAGATGGCTTTTGCCTACATGGGCAGCACCTTCATGCCGGCACTGTTCGGTTTCCTTGCAGGGAGAGGGTACCTATGGCTTTTCACGCCGTATCTTCTGATCATGCTGGCGTTGCTTCTTTTCTCTACAGAAAAAATCAATACCATGATGAAGAAAAGAAAGCAGCTTATTCTGGAACATGAAGAAATCATCTCCTGACAGGAGGAAAGGGTGAAGGAAGGTCTTTCTTCACGATGGTCTTACTATGAGTTATATCGATCTGCATATGCATTCGAATTTCAGCGCTGACGGAGAATTCAGTCCCAAGAGACTCCTTGAAATGTGTCATCGAAAAGGCCTGAAAGTTGTGGCTCTGGCAGACCACAACAGCATCAGAGGAATACCTGAAGCCATCGGTGCAGCCAAAGCATACGGCATCAGCGTGATTCCAGCCATCGAGATGGACTGCACCTACCATGACGTGAACCTCCATATTCTCGGTTATGGCATCCATGAGGATGCAAGGAATGATGTCTATGAGGAAGACCTGGAAAGGCAGGAGAGATCCTCCGCCGATGAACGATTGGCCCATCTTGAAAAGCTGGGTATCGTCTTTAGCAAAGAGCGCATCCGGGAAATTTCCGGAGGCGGCATCGTCACGGGAGAGATTCTGGCGGAAGCGGCCATGGAAGAACCGGAAAACCGGAAGCATCCGCTCATGAGGGCCTACTATGAAGGCGGTGCAAGGAGCGACAATCCTTATGTGAATTTCTACTGGGATCTCTGTGCCAAGGGAAAACCGGCCTATGTGCCTATAACCTATATGAGCCTCGGAGAGGCCATCTCACTGATCATGGATACAGGAGGCGTCCCCGTGCTTGCTCACCCAGGACAGAACATCGGACTGGATACAGAGCTCCTTGATGGGATCCTTTCTGAAGGCATCCAGGGCATCGAGGTCTACAGCAGCTACCATGATGAGAAGACAAGAACGCACTACCTGAAAGAAACCCGCAGAAGGGGACTTTTCTTCACAGCGGGCAGCGATTTCCACGGCAAGACGAAACCGTCCATATCACTGGGCGATCATGGCATGCAGGGACTAGAAGAAGAAATCCTTCGAGGACTCTTCAGCCATCTCGAATAAAAACATCTGCGACCTGATGAATTTCATCAGGTCATTTTTATGCCCTTTCAGGAATGAGAACGCAATCCCGTTTCTCTTCCTTATCCCTGACCAGGATGTGATTCCCTTTAAATTTCAGAGAATCGGATTACATTTCATCCATAATATGTTAAATTTAGTATATAGAAAGAGGTGATGTAATGCTGAATGATCTTCACATCCATACGACTTATTCAGATGGAGCATTTACACCTGATGAAATTATTGAAATGGCGAGGGAAAAAGGAATCAGATATATCTCCATCACAGACCATGACACCATGGGTGCTTATGGAAACTTCAACGCAGACCACGAGGATCTCACGATCATCACCGGTGTGGAAGTGTCAACCTATTACAGAGGGCTGGAGCTTCATATTCTATCCTATTTTCACGATCCTTATGATGAAACTCTTCTTGCACTGCTTGACCGTTTTAAAACCGACCGGGTCGAAAGATATCACAAAATCCTCCGAAATCTCGAAGATCTTGATATCCTTCTTCCGGATGAAGCTCCACCGCAGGATTCCTACGGAAGAGCGCATATAGCGAAACTTCTTATAGAGCATGGTTATGTGAAAAACATCAAAGAGGCTTTCAATGTCTATCTGGATGTAGATAAGATCGCCTATGAAAAACGATACAAGATCGACACACGGGAGGCCTTAAAAGCCCTTCGGGACGCAGGAGGAATTCCAGTTCTCGCACATCCTGGCGAAAAACTCTACAATCTGCATTTTGAACAGCTTCTTGCAGAATTGAAGGTCCATGGCCTGCTGGGGCTGGAAGTCTATCATCCTTCTCACAGGAAGGAGCTGAGCAACAAGTTTTATGCCCTCGCAAAGAAACACAGAATGGTAATTTCAGGTGGAAGTGATTTCCATGGTCAACTGGACCTTAAAAAGAATTCATTCAATGACCGGCTTGGGCGTTTTGGGCTCAATGAACATCTGATGATGAAACTCATCATCTACAACCGCAATCTCAAAAAAATAAAATAGAAGCATAACTCAAAGGGGGAAAACATGAATTTTTCAGTAAAAACAGGAAAACTCACACCATCCATCACACTGGCCATCACTGCAAAGGCTAAGCAGATGAAAGCAGAAGGGAAAGACATCATCGGTTTTGGGGCTGGTGAACCGGATTTCAATACGCCGAAGAACATCATTGAAGCCTGTAAAACCGCTTTAGATGAAGGGAAAACCAAATATGTGCCTGCATCAGGCATCAACGAGCTCAAGGATGCGGTCATCGCGAAGTTCAAGCGGGACAACGGGCTCGACTACGCCAGGGAACAGGTGATCATTTCCACAGGAGGAAAGCAGTGTCTTGCAAATGGACTCTCCGCACTACTTAATCCAGGAGATGAAGTGCTCATCGCAAAACCCTACTGGGTAAGCTATCCGGATCTTGTGCATCTGGCAGACGGTATCCCTGTTATTGTAGAGACAAGAGAAGAGGATGAATACAAGTACACAAGAGAGAACCTCCTGGCTTCACTTACGCCGAAAACGAAAGTGATCATCTTGAACAGTCCGAACAATCCCACAGGGACAATCTACTCCAGGGAAGAGCTTAAGGACATTGCAGATTTCTGCAGAGAGAATGATATTTTCATCATTTCAGATGAAATCTATGAACCCCTGATCTACGGAGAAGAAAAGCATTATTCCATCGCCACTTTAAGCGAGGAGACCTATAACAGAACCCTCGTCATCAACGCCCTGTCAAAGGCCTATGCCATGACCGGATGGAGACTTGGCTATGCCGCTGGACCCAAGGATCTGATCAAGATCATGTCCAACATCCAGAGCCATACCACTTCAAACTCCACCTCCTTTGTGCAGTATGCCGCATTGGAAGCACTCAACGGGGATCAGAGCTTCATTCCAGTGATGAACGAGGAGTTCAAAAGCAGAAGAGACTACATGATCGAGCGTGCCAAGCACGTGGAAGGTCTGAAATACATTTATCCGAAAGGCGCTTTCTACCTCATGGTGGATATCAGAAACTACCTGGGTAAAAGCTACAAGGGGAAGGTCATAACGAATTCCCTGGAATTTGCAGACAGCCTTCTTAGTGACCACCTGGTTGCACTGGTTCCTGGTTCAGGATTCGGTCTGGAAGGATTTGTCAGACTTTCCTATGCCATCAACAAAGACTCCATCAAAAAGGGATTTGATCGAATCGAAGAATTTCTGTCTCAACTTTCATAGGAGGGAAGAAAATGAAAATGAAATGTGAACTCTACATGCCTGTGGCAGGAGAACTCATCCCTTTAGAAGAAGCAAATAACTATCTCAAGGATGATCTGCTTGGTGGTACCGGCGTATGCATCATTCCTGATGGAGATATCTTCTTTGCACCTGTATCTGGCGAAGTGGTGCTTGTGTCGGATAACCTCAACGCTGTCGCCATCAGCACCAAAGAGCAGCTGACGATTCTGATTCACGCAGGACTTGATACAGCAAAACTTCTGGGCCGAGGCTTTGCAACCTATGTCAAAGTGGGAGACAAGGTCACGGTGGGTGATAAGCTTCTCTATATGGATCGGGATTATGTGGAACTTGAAGCAAAGATCACCACACCGATCATCATCACCACGCCGGAGAAAGTCAAAGAGATGACCATCAACTATGAGGCTACAGGGGCATTTGTAAAATTCGCAGAAATCTCTCTCTAGGATATAGTTGTTTTAGCAATAAAACATGATATAATTAAGTTGTTTATTAAAAGTATACGAATATGAGGTGATTTAATGGTTTCAAAAGACGTTGCAGTAAAAAATCCAACCGGCCTGCACGCTAGACCTGCTACATTACTTGTCAAAAAAGCATCATCGTTCAAATCGGATGTTAGTGTAGAGTATAATGGCAAGAAAGCAAACGTAAAGAGTTTAATCGGTGTTTTATCCCTTGGTGTGACTAAGGGTGCAACAATCACAGTAATCGCTAACGGCGAAGACGAAGAAGTTGCTTGTGAAGAAGTTGCAAAGCTGATTGAAACACTTGAAGAGTAATTTTCAAGAAAGTAGATGAAGAACATGCTAGGATTGATTTTTCAGTCCTAGCTTTTCTTTTATCGTCACAGAATCAAAAACACAAACATTTTACGTAATTTTCTTCAAATCATATGTCTTTTTGGTGTATAATTGGTATGTCGCCGACAAGACCCAACCAGATAATAAAGGTGGAAATCATTTTGAAAAGTATACATGTCAGAGGAAATACCTATGTCCTGGATCTGGACATTCTCTATCTGCCCTTCTACAAAATCGATGAGCATCGCATCATCCTTCTGGATACAGGACTGAAGAAGAGTGACAGAGAAAGACTCACAACGTATTTTGAGGAGAACAGCTACACTGTGGCCGGCATTCTATGTTCCCATGCTCATATCGATCATGTGGGCAATGCAGCCTATTTCAGAGAGAAGTACGGATGCCCCGTCGCCATGACAAGAGAAGAGGCCTCCATGGTGGCTTCCGATTCATCCTTAAAGACATTCTACGCGAGCTATCCCATGAACAAGGCCATCGAACACTTCGGACACATGGTCGTTCAGACGGACCAGATCATTCAAAAGGATCAGAATGAAATCCTCTTCGTGGGCGTTTGCTTCAAGCTCCTGCATACCCCTGGACACAGTACAGGCCATATCTCCATCACGACACCGGATGACGTCACCTACATCGGAGATGCACTGATCAGCTATGAAGTGATGGAAAGCGCAAAGCTTCCCTATGCCTATATTCTTTCAGAGGACATCGCAAGCAAGCTGAAGCTGTACCACCTTCAGTCAAGTATGTACATCCTTGCGCACAAAGGCATCTATCCGGATGTGAAGGACCTCATCACAGACAACATCTATTTCTATAGAAACAGAGCTGAAGAAATTCTATCTGTCATCACCAGACCCATGACCATGGAAGACATCCTTCGGGCTGTAGCACTGAAAATGAGGATCCGTATCGGTTCCACCTATAAGTATTTTGTAGTGGAAAGGATGCTTCGATGCTACGTCGATTATCTGTGTGAGACGCATCGCATTCAGCTCATTGTGGAGGACTATTCCCTTAAATTTGTGCCGAGCGATTCCGGCAATCCTGATTCATAATCTAACTGCAGAAGATCAGATCCTGATCGAAGATGATATTCTAGGAGGAAAATATGAGAGATACCTATGAAAGCCCCTTAAACAAAAGATATTCTTCAAGAGAAATGAGTTATATCTTTTCAGACGAGAAGAAATTCAGAACCTGGAGACAGCTCTGGATTGCCCTGGCAAAAGCTGAAATGGAGCTTGGCCTTCCAATCAACCAATCACAGCTAGACGAACTGATCCTGTATAAAGATGTGATCAATTACGAGGAAGCGGAAGCACGGGAGAAAGTGGTCCGACATGATGTCATGAGCCACGTCTATGCCTACGGACTTCAGGCGGACTCTGCGAAAGGCATCATCCACCTGGGCGCAACAAGCTGCTTCGTGGGAGACAACACGGACCTGATCATCATGCGTGAAGGACTTCAGCTGATTCGTGGAAAACTCATAGAAGTTTTAAAAAATCTTAAGGTGTTTGCGTTAAAATATAAGGACCTTCCTACGCTGGGTTATACCCATTATCAGCCTGCTCAGATTACCACTGTTGGTAAGAGAGCGACGCTGTGGATGCAGGATCTGGCGCTGGACCTTGAAAACCTCAATCACACCATCGACAATATGCGCTTCAGAGGTGTGAAGGGGACTACAGGAACCCAGGCAAGCTTCATGAGCCTTTTTGATCAGGATGAAGAAAAGGTGAAGGAGCTGGACAGAAAGGTCGCAGAACATTTTGATTTTGCTAAAACTTACAAAGTCACCGGACAGACCTATCCTCGAAAACTGGACAGCTACATCCTCAATACGTTAAGCGAAATCGCACAGAGTGCCTACAAATTCAGTAATGATCTGAGACTGCTCCAGAGCATGAAAGAGATCGAAGAGCCTTTTGAAAAGAATCAGATCGGCTCCTCCGCCATGGCCTATAAACGCAATCCCATGAGAAGTGAAAGAATGGGCGCTCTTTCCAGATACATCATCGTAGATGCCCTGAATCCTGCAATCACCGCTTCCACACAGTGGTTCGAAAGAACTCTGGATGATTCCGCCAACAAGAGAATTGCTGTAGCAGAAGCATTTCTCGCGCTGGATGGTGTCCTTAATCTCTATATCAACATCTCTGAAGGAATGGTTGTATATGAGAAGATGATTGCAGCGCACCTTCAGAATGAACTCCCTTTTATGGCTACTGAAAACATTATTATGGAAGGGGTCAGAAAAGGAGGGGACAGGCAGAAGCTTCACGAACTGATCCGGGAACATTCCATGGAGGCTTCAAAAAGGGTCAAACTGGAAGGACTCGAGAATGATCTCATACAGAGAATTCAGAGCGATGCCCGTTTCGGACTAAGCGAAGAGGAACTGAAACACACATTGAATCCGAAGCATTATATCGGCCGCGCACCTAAGCAGGTGGAGGAATTTATGGAAGAAGAGATCAATCCCATCATTCGCTTATATAAAAGCGATGAATACAAGAAATCGGACATAACCGTCTAGAATAATCGGCATGAACGGAATTCAAAAGATTGAATCCGTTCATGCCTTCAAGGAGAACTTTATGAGTCAACAACTGCAGGTATTTTTATTGAGCATGATTCCCATCATTGAGCAAAGAGGAGCCATTCCTCTAGGTTTTGTGTATGAAATGGAACCAATGACCATCTTTTTGCTGTCACTTTTCGGAAGCCTTGTGCCATCACCTTTCATACTTCTTTTATTCAATCAGATTTATAAATTCCTGGGTTCAAAATCCTTTTTCAATAAATTTGTAAATCTCATCGATCATAAAATCGCAAAGTATGCCGATAAACTTGA
>DATIRH010000127.1:0-3967 GCA_035469845.1 Proteiniclasticum sp.
TAAAATTGCCAGATCTCACATTGTGACTTTTGTCACGGGCAATATGCTTGGTGCATTCATCGGATTCACTCTTGTGGTAGCATGGATTGTTCTCTTGGCCACACTGCTTTTCACTTTCTACACGTCAAAAATCGAATATCTGAATTCTGTGTTCAAGACATCGCTTCTCAATGTCGTGTTAAGAGTCGTCGGTTCATTTTTCTATCTCATGGTGGTGAATAACTGGTTTGCAGACTTCGGGTTTGCGGGGATGATCCTGGATGAAAATACAGGGGGACTCATGGCAGGTGGGAGTGGTCTTTTAACCACACTCTACATCACATTCTTTGTTGGTTTACTTGCATTACCGTTACTGACCCATTTCGGAATTGTAGAATTCATTGGGATAATACTGGGACCTGCAGTTGTGAAGCTCTTCAGAGTACCTGGCTATTCAACTATTGATGCCATTGCATCCTTTGTAGGCGATGGAACCATCGGTATTGTGGTTACGGATAACCAGTACCAGAGAGGATACTACAACAGAAGAGAGGCCTATATCATCGCAACGTCCTTTTCCATTGTAGGAATCGCATTTGCCTCTGCAGTAGCGGAAGAGCTTGGGTTCGGACACATTTTCCCTATATTTTATGGAGCCATTGCACTTATTACTGTGATTCTGGCTTTCATCACATCCAGAATGCCACTCAAGAAGTTTACACCGACTTACTATGAAGGGGTAACACCAGTTTCGGTTGAAATTCCGGAAGACAAAACTGTTGTAGAGCATGCATATGAATCTGCTGTAAAGCAGGCCGGTTATGCGAATATTCTTGATGTCACCATAGAATCTTTCAAGAACATCATCAATATATATGTGGGATTCCTGCCGATCATTATGGCCGTAGGAACCGTATCTCTGATTGTAGCGGAGTATACACCGTTCTTCAGCATTATCAGCGCACCTCTGGTGTATCTGTATACTTTCATAGGATACAGCAGTGAAGTGGCAGGAGCCATGGCACCGGCATCGTTAGCGGGATTTGCAGATATGTATCTTCCAGCGCTGTTTATCAGTGGCTCTGCTTCAGAAGCCTCCAGATTCTTTATCGGAGTACTGGCTTTCACGCAGCTTGTATTCATGTCTGAAACTGGAATGATTCTGGTTAAGACTAAAATCGGATTAAGCTTCCTGGATGTAATCAAAGTATTCCTGTATAGAACACTGCTTTCTATACCGCTTCTGATCATAATTACAAACATCCTGGCAGCACTTGGGGTCATTTCATTTTAAAATATTTTTTAAAATGAATCCTATCCATCATTTTTGTGTAAAGACAGAATGAATCTATACAGATTGATGATGATTAAATGCTTTGAGCATGAACAAGATTGAATAATTAAAAGGCTTTCATCCTTTAGAGGTGGAGGTCTTTTTGATTGGAGAAAATCCAATCAAAGACGGCCAGCATGCTCTCTGCAAGTGATGGAATGGAATGGACGGGAAGCTGAATTGAAGATATAATTTCATATGTAAACGCTTTATTTGAAAATGGAAATCATAAAATGATGAATTTATTTAAAATAGCTTGCTATAGTGCGGAGGTGATTGCAGTGAGGGAAATTGATTTGATGGCGGTAGATGCGGTAGAGGATGAAAGAAAATTCTCCACTTTTATGGAAAGACATGAATTATTTATTCTAAAGACGGCTTCGAAGATATCCAGACATTATATATCCAAAAATGATGACGAATGGTCTGTGGCTATGGGTGCTTTCTCTGAGGCGGTAGTAAAATATGATTTTGAGCAAGGCAGTTTTATTGCTTTTGCAGAACGGATCATCCATCAGAGACTTGTGGATCACTTCAGAATAAGAGGAAGACAGAGTGTGGAAATTCCCGTTGATTTCATAGAAGAGGAAGCAATGGTCCTAAACAATGACAGTAGTCTGATTCTTGAAATTGAAGCAGTAACAGAGATTCTCTTGAACTATGGATTCAGCTTTATGGATCTGGTGGACTGTTCTCCAAAAGCGGAGAAAACGAAGAAGGCTTGTGCCAAAGTTGTGCAATATATTTCAACGAATCCTATAATGATACAAGAAATGAGGACCTCTAAACAATTGCCTTTAAAGATAATAGAAAAAAATGCTGGGGTACCCCGAAAAATTATGGAACGTCATCGTAAATACTTAATAGCAGCAGTAGAGATACTTCATGGGGATTACCCCTATCTCTCGGATTACTTGAGTTTTATCAGAGAGGGGAGTGTATTATGAAAGCGACTGTAGTGCAGATTAACGGTAAATATGCAGTATTACTGCAAGAAGACGGACTATTCATTAAAGTGAAAACCATGAATCTCAAAATCGGAGATGTGATGGATAGGAAACAAGTAGATGTCTATAGTAAGAGAAAGTTCGGTTCCATGATTGCAGCTGCACTGTTTGCTGTTTTAATAGGAGGCGGAGTGTATACCTATGGAGCAACTTCCTATCATGTAAGTCTTGATGTGAATCCTGGGATTACAATGGACGTGAACATGTTTGATCGCGTCATCGATCTGGAAGCGGTAAATGCTGATGCACAAGAGGTCCTTGAAGGAATGGAACTTGAGAACAAGAACATCGAGAAAGTCATATCACAGGTTGTTGAGCGTATATCAGATTTAGGCTACTTTGATGATGAAGACGGTACTATCCTGATAGCAGCAACTGCGAAAAACAAGGAAAATACTGAGCAGACAGCTGAAAAGCTGGGAAATGCAATAGAAGAAGAAATTGAAGAAAAAGATATCGACGCTGAAGTAACCTTTAAAGTCGTGGGTCATGAAATGGTTGAAGCGGCGAAAGCGATTGAAGGAATGACACCTGGTAAATACAACCTCATAGTGAACTTACTGAAAGTGGCTCCTGAGGAAGCAGCTGAGTATGCAGAAACTTCAATCAAAAATATCATGAAGATGGTTAATGAATCCAAGGAAATTCAACGGAACAAAAAATCAGAAGATGTTTCTGAAAATGAGCAGAACAAAGAAGACAAAAAGAAAGAACCTGCTAGCAAAGAGTTCAAGGAGAAAAATACATCTGAATTACCGGTGCAAGCTGGTCTTAAAGAAAAAAACTCCCCTATAGATACGCCTGCATCCTACAGGAAATCACCAAATGCGAAAGCAATGGGAAATAACTCGGTAAAGAGATCAGAGAATTCCATAAATCCGGATGAATCAGAAAACAATGATAAAATTGAGGATTCTGGAAAACCGGAAAGAATAGAAATTCCTGTAATTGATGTAAGAAAAGAGAAACCTGAGGCTCCTTCAGACCCAGATATAGAAGCAGTAGAATCTGAATCAAAGGATCAGGAAGGTCAGAGTGACAGAAAGCCTGAGACACCTGCAGGAGAAAGACCATAATATAATATATTGATGAGATTTCATTATCAGCTGATAAAGGTAGATAGACTGTGGTTTAAAGGATGACTTATAAAGAGAAAATGTATTCGTACAAGAGGTAGATTTACAAAACCAGTACAATTATAGCCCCTATTGTTATTAAGTATCTTGTACCAGCACACTTAAAATAGGAACCTGAAAATGTAACGGTCATAAGGGTCATATGGAGAAGGTTATTACTAGAACGAACTCCTGATGATGCTGCTGGAAAATGCATAATGTAGATCTCATTTTTATTACTCCCTCATAAGTTCATTCAGTTCAATGATACTGGTGAATTACTTATGAGGGAGTTGTCATTTTGAAATGAAATTCAGCTCGAAAATCATAGAAAGACATCGAAACAGAAATCGGAATGAAGTTCATCCTCAGAATGCGATGTAGTACCTTTGAAAATGAGTATGTAAAATTATAAATATGATCATAATTGACCAGTATCAGCAGTTTTCCAGGATAATAAATTTGACTATCAAAATTTATTCTTGACGGTACTATGACTTTGTGATAAAGTTGGCATGTAAAATTGAATGAAT
>DATIRH010000128.1:0-1678 GCA_035469845.1 Proteiniclasticum sp.
CTATTTCTCTGAAACGCTTTTTACTGTAACTACTGTGATTTTCATCCATCAGAACACCACCTTATAGAGGGAATGCGGATACTTAGTTGTCTGTCAGTGCTGTAATCTTTTCTTCAAGTCTGCGTACTCTTTCTTCAAGCAGTTCAAGGTCTCTTTTACCAGCAAGATTAAGAGAATCAATGATCTGATTCAGATCATCTTTTTTCACCAGATCTTCCTCTGTTTCCTTCTTTCTGCGGAGCAGTTCTTCTCTTAGTTCTTTGCCTTCTTTCACGCTCAGTTTTCCTTTTTCTATGAGCTCTGTTACAGTGCTGTCAATTTTTTCAACACTGATCGCTGCGGCACCGACGGCGGTAAGAAGAAGTTTCTTTAATTCTTCCATGATTTTTCCTCCTTGAGAGATTTTTGTTGATCTTCTATATAATCGTTATTATAAATCAATAATGTTAAAAGGATGTGAAATTACTATGAAGTAGGTCTGTAAGGTTGACTTCTGTTCTATAGATACGAAAAAACCCTCTCACTGTTTTTCAGTGAAAGGGTTTATGATAGTTTAGTTTCGGTCTTCTGGTGTATATGCTCCACCGGATTTTTTATAGTTCTTGTCAGGTTCAGAAGAGCCCTGCTCTTTCTCTTTGTAGTCCACATCTGTATAAGTCTTCTTTCCATAAGCATTTTCTTCGCTCTGGTATGGATTCTCTTTCTTGTAGGTCTTTCTTTCTCTGTCACTCTCATTCATATCAGGCATTACGATGGCGAGGATGATGTAGAGAATGATTCCAGGAAACGCTTCCATGATTAGGCTTAATAGCACAAATCCAATTCTCAGCACAGTGACGTCGATTCCGAGATAGTCGGAAAAACCTGCAATTACACCAGAGATCATTTTCCGGTCCGTATTTTTATATAATTTCTTTTCCATATTAAACTTCCTTTCTTTGTCTAAACTTTAATCATTGAGGTCATTATACGAGAGATAAATTAAAACCGAATTAAGATTTCCCTCTTATTCCATTAAAACAGAATAAAACGAAAGAGTTTCATCCTGTTTTTAGAGAAAAATGAGAATCCATTGAAAGTAGCTTATGAAAAATATCATTAAGAATAGTTTTTTATCGAGTTCATATGCTTCTCATTTTCAATTAATGGTACAATAAAGGATGAGAATATGATATGGGAGTGGATAGCGTGAAACTTTATCAGGTAGATCAGGATGTTCTGAATTTTTCATCCAGGATTAAGTCCGTAAAAGAAAAAGAGGATGGGGTGCATTTAACCCTGTACAGTACTTATTTTTATCCCGAAGGTGGAGGTCAGCCTGCAGACCAGGGAAGTATCAACGGAAAAGAAGTCCTTGATGTCTATACTGAGGGGGATGAAATCTATCATAAGCTCGAATCTTTTTCCGGTCTCACAATCAATATGCCGGTAGAGTGCATTATTTCAAAAGCAGTCCGAGTAGACCATAGTATTCAGCATACAAGTCAGCATGTGCTGACGGCTGTTTTAAAGGACCGTTTCGGCATTGAAACTCTGAGCTTTCATATGGGAAAGCTGCATTCCACAATTGATACGGATCTGGAGGTTTCAGAAGAGATCAGGGTCCAGGCCGAAAAAGAGGTCAATGATCATATTGGAAAGAACCTACCAGTTTTCACTTATTACCGTGATAAATATA
>DATIRH010000129.1:0-2576 GCA_035469845.1 Proteiniclasticum sp.
AGATCGATGAGGATATCATCATCCTGATGGATACCGACAGGCTTTTCAGCTTTGTACAGGCAAAGGAGATTCTGAGGCTGGAAGAAGTGACTGGAAAGGCAATGGAAGCGTAATAATGAAGTTTGGTGGTTAGAGTAATGGGAGAACAGAGGAGAGTCGGTATAGCTGACTATAAGATCGGAAATGGAGAGGATACCCTTATCACACTGGGACTGGGTTCCTGTGTGGGGATCGCTCTTTATGACAAAACGAGGAAAATCGGCGGACTCAGCCATATCATGCTGCCGGACAGTACCGCTTTCAGTAAAGAGATCAAAGAGGAGAAGTTTGCGGATCTGGCCATCGTAAAGATGATCCGGGAAATCTACGGAGGCGCGCTTCAGACAAGAAGTCTTGTGGCGAAAATTGCAGGCGGAGCCAGCATGTTCAACTTCCCGGACAAGAAACTGACTTCCGATATCGGGAAGCGGAATGTGGATGCGGTTGAGAAAGTTCTTAAGGAACTTGGGATTCCCATTCTCGGAAGTCATACGGGAGGGTCCATCGGAAGGACCATGGTGGTCAGTCTCGCTGATTTCTCGGTGGAGATCAAGACCGCCAGCAAAATAATCATTGTATTATAAATTGTATTGTCAATTGTATTATAAACGGAGGAAGAGGGATGCAAGTTAGACTAATGGTTGTGGATGATTCTGCCTTCATGAGGAAGATCATCTCGGATGCTGCATCAAAGATAGAAGGGGTCATCGTCGTAGGCGCCACAAGAAACGGACAGGACGCCATAGAATGCATCGATAAATACAGACCCACGGTGATCACCATGGACATTGAAATGCCCAAGATGAACGGGATCGATGCACTGAAAATCATCAAGAGGAAGAATCCTTTAATAGAAGTCATCATGCTCAGTTCCCACTCCAAAGAGGGAAGTGCCGTGACCATGGAAGCCCTTGAAGAGGGGGCCTTCGATTTCATCGAGAAGTCATCGGACCGTGGGGACATAAGTTTCTTTGCCAGTCAGCTGGAATCAAAGCTTCTCACCGTCAATCTCATTGATGAGAAGGTGGAGAAGAAGGATAAATACAAGGAAGCGAAGCCTGCGAGAAGCGAAGAGTCTCTGGAAACCTTTGACTACAAAAGGGCGAGAGCCATCGTCATGGGCGCTTCCACCGGAGGACCCAAGGTCCTCTTCCAGATCGTAAGGTCTCTGCCGAAGGAGCTGAACATTCCGGTGTTCATCGTGCAGCATATGCCTAAGGGCTTTACCAAGTCCTTCGCCGACAGGCTGGACAGTGAATGTCCCCTGAAGGTGGTGGAAGCGGAAGACAATATGATCATCGAAAACGGAACAGTCTATGTGGCCCCTGGAGATTATCATATGACCATAGAAGGGCTGAAGATTTCACTCCATCAGAAACCGAAACTTCACGGCGTGAGACCCGCGGTGGATTACCTCTTTGAGTCTGCTTCAGGCAGATACGGAAAAGATCTTCTGGGGATCCTTTTCACCGGTATGGGAAAAGACGGAGCAGAGGGCATGGCGGCCATCAAAGCATCCGGTGGCTATACCCTGGCACAGAGCAAGGAAACCTGCGTCGTTTACGGCATGCCTGGATACGCGGTTTCAACGGGGGTTGTGGATGAAGTGATGAAGCCTGAGGAAATTACGGAAAAAATCTATAAGATTGTGAAGGTGAAGAAATGGAGCTAGAGTTTGATTTTTTCAAGCAGTGGGTAAAAGAAAAGCTGAAAATCGACTTGCAGGCCTACAAGGAGAAGCAGCTGCACAGAAGAATCACCACGGTGATGAAGAGTGCGGGCTGCAGTGATCTCAAAGAATATGCAGGTCTTATAGAGAAGGACAGCAAAGTCCGGAAGATCTTTCTAGATTACATCACCATCAATGTCACAGAGTTCTATCGCAACAAAGAATTCTTCGACGAGTTTGAAGATGTGATCCAGAAGATTCTGGTACCAAGGTTTCAGAACCTTAAGATCTGGAGCGCAGCATGCTCCATCGGCGCAGAGCCTTACTCCATCGCCATGATCATGGAGAGAAACAGGATCAGAAACTCAAAGATCCTGGCCACGGACATAGATGATACGATCCTTACCAGAGCAAAGGAAGGGAAGTACAGAGAAAGCGAACTGAAAAATGTAGCCCCAGCGGAGCTGACAGATTATTTTTCGCAGTCGGGAAATGAATACCAGATTCTAGACAGCATAAGGTCCAAGGTGCAGTTCAAGAAACACGACCTGCTGCTGGACCGCTATGAGAAGAACTTTCATGCAGTGATCTGCAGAAATGTGACCATCTATTTCAAGAATGAAGCAAAGAATGAAGTATATAGAAAAATCAACGAATCACTAGAAAAGGGTGGCATCTTTTTTACGGGTGCAACGGAAGCCATCTATAATCCGGCCAGTTTCGGATTCAGGAAGCTTTCCACTTTTTTGTATGAGAAAGTCTAAGGGGGATATTTTTCATGGACGATACACTTAAATACAGGGAGCTGTTTTTCGAAGAAACAGATGAGTACCTGCAGAACTTAAACGACAATCTGCTTATCCTGGAA
>DATIRH010000130.1:0-2703 GCA_035469845.1 Proteiniclasticum sp.
TGCAACAGTCAGGGTCTTAAGTAAAAACAGAGAACTCAACAATAAGTTCAAGCTGGCCATCGGATTATCCCTGGCTGGTGCAGGAACACTTATTGTATTCTTCTTTGTACAGATAGTAGTTGGGATGGACTTTTTCAATCCTCAATATACCATTCCCCTTAGTGGAATGATTTTCGGGAATGCCATGACCGGATTGACCCTTGCACTGAAGTCATTCAGTGAGAACCTGAAAGCACAGAGAAGTCGTGTGGAGTCCTTGCTCTATATCGGTGTCACACCGAAGAAAATTTTGCTTCCCTTTGTGAACAATGCTCTGGAAACAGCACTTCTCCCGACCATGAACTCCATGCTCGGTATGGGAATCATTTCTTTACCTGGAATGATGACAGGACAGATTCTTTCAGGCACGCTCCCTATGACAGCAATCCTGTATCAGATTGCCACCATGATTGCCATTACCACTGTAGTCTGTCTGTCTGTATTTTCAGCACTCTACTTTGGATATAAGACCCTTTATAACGATAGAAATCAGATCACAATTTAGAGAATATGTTATTGACATATGTCAATAACGGAGTAGAATAGAAACAGAAGCAATAAAAGAATAGAAACAGAAGCTATGAAGGAAGGGGAAAATATGCCAAGACCGAGAAAGGGTAGAAAAGTCTGCTGCATGCCTGAATTTAACAGATTCGGACCGATGAACCCAAGTGAAGAAGTTAAAGATGTGGTTGAAATGACAGTGGATGAATACGAAACCATAAGACTCATGGACCATGAAGGAATGAACCAGGAAGAGTGTTCCAGTGCCATGGGTGTAGCGAGAACAACGGTGCAGAGTATCTATGTGACAGCACGTAAAAAAATAGCGGAAGCTCTGGTTTTCGGACTGGAACTTCATATCCAAGGCGGAGAAATCAGACTTTCTGAAGAGGCGGCAAGGAGCTGCAGCTGCAGAAGTGAAGATGGAGACTGTCAGGGGACTGGACGTGGAAAGAACAGTGTATTAAAGGAGAAATTAAAATGATTGAAATTTCGAACACAAAAAAGACTGAAAAAGATGATTTCCATATAGAGACCAACGCAATGAGCAGCTTTAAACATGTGATCGGTGTTATGAGTGGAAAAGGTGGTGTGGGAAAATCATCTGTCACCGCTATGATGGCTGTAGAAATGAACAGAAAAGGCTATCGTACAGCAGTACTTGATGCTGATATCACAGGACCTTCTATTCCGAAAACCTATGGAATTGAAACGAAAGCTATGGCAACTGAGCATGGTGTGCTTCCTGTTGTTACAGGAACAGGCATAGAGGTCATGTCCATCAATCTTCTCCTGGACAATGTGAAGGATCCTGTTATTTGGAGAGGACCGATTCTTGCCAATACAGTGAAACAGTTTTTCACTGATATCCTTTGGGGAGAGATCGATTATCTCTTCATCGATATGCCTCCGGGAACAGGAGATGTACCGCTGACAGTATTTCAGTCTATAACAATGGATGGAATCATCATCGTGACCAGTCCTCAGGAACTCGTATCCATGGTGGTTTCAAAGGCTGTGAAAATGGCAGAAATGATGAATATCAAAGTGCTTGGTGTAGTGGAGAACTTTTCTCACTTTACCTGCCCTGATACTGGAAAAGAGTATAAGATCTTTGGTGAAAGCCATCTGGATGAAATCAGCAAAGAATACGATCTCAATATTCTAGGAAAACTCACTATAGATCCGAAACTTGCAGATGCCTGTGACAGAGGAGATATTGAACATCATATCAATACAGAATTTACCGATATAGCAGATAAAATAGAAGAAATGGTTTAATATAGGGGGAAAAGACAATGAAAATAGCAGTAGCAAAGAGCGGAGAAGTTATTTCAGAACATTTTGGTCATAGTGAGGGATTTGAAATCTTTGAGGTGATTGAAAAGACAATCAGTCCTTCCAGCTTTCTTTCAAGCCCAGTTCATGAACATGGATCACTACCTAAGTTTCTGGTAGACCAGAATGTGGATGTTCTCATCGCAGGAGGACTTGGTCAGGGAGCCGTAACAAAGCTCAGTGATGCAGGGATCGACGTGGTTAGAGGTATCACAGGAAATCCTACGGAAGCTGTAAAGAAATTCGTGGATGGGGTACTTGTATCTTCAGGAGTTCCATGCAGCGGACATGGAGATCATGGCGACCATCATCATGATGGAAATCATGAATGTCAGGGACACGGTCATCACAACTAGATAGAAAAGATAATGGCTGGGAAAACATGTAGTATGTTTTCCCAGCCATTTTTTGCCTCTTTAAGTAAGTAATGTTTAAATAAGATTTTTAAAATAGTACTTTAATCAGTTCTCTTATTTGAAAATGGAGACAATATCATTATAATAATCCCTTCGATGGTAAATCCAAGAAGAATACCCTGCCACCAGCTAAAAGGACTAATCGTAGCAAATCCTGATCCTGCAAATATTGCAAGCAAAAAGGCCAATATTGAAATTTTCCCACCCTTTATAGCCTCAGAAATGTAATCCGAAATTTTAGCTATTCCACTTAAATATGCTAATTCTGGGTATCCCGTAATTAAGCCGATTATACTATAAGAAGAACATTTATTATTTTTTTCATTCTGGATTCTCCAACAATCTTATTTTCATCTATCAATTTATCATGGTGATTTCTTTAGAAACCGGATTAAATGTAATGGCC
>DATIRH010000131.1:0-4417 GCA_035469845.1 Proteiniclasticum sp.
AGACCATCTTCGTAGTCAATGACGCCTTGATCATACTGCGCCTTGCTTGTCACCAGTGTATCTTCAAGCTGAACAAGTGTAGAATCTAGAGCACTTCTTAAGGAACTCACTAAATTCGGATCGTTAAATGGTACATTTTCCAGAAGGTACTCTGCAAGTTCAGGCGAATAGAGACGGATGTCTTCTATAACCACTGCGTATTCCTCTTCTGTAAGTTCTGATCCTTCCGGCAGGCTTTCTCTGATGTCCCGAAGGCCAATCAGCGCTTCGTCTAAAAGTGCCATCTGCTCAGAAGCACTATCGAGCTGGGTCTTGGCGGAAGCCAGTTCACGTTCTCCCTGCTCGATCTGATTTCTCGCATCGTCTAAGGTCGCCTTGGAGGCGTCCAGTTTTGCTCTTCCGTCCTGATATTCATTGTAGCCTTCAAGCCATTTGGCGTAGCCTTCAAAATACTCTTCTTTCCCTTTTTCCAGCGCTACTTTTCCATCTTCAATCTCCTGGCGTCCCTCTTCGAATTCTCTGGTGTATTTCACCTCGTTCTCATCGAGTTCCTTTTCGCCGTCTTCGATTTTCTTCTGCCCATCCTGAAGCTCCGCTTCCGCCTCGGCAATCTTCTCTTGCGCTTCGGTCTTCTCTTTCTGAAGCGTTTCTTTCCCTTCACTGAGTTCATCTCTGAGCTCTTTTGTGTCTCTTTCCATGGCGTAAACGCCATAGGTTTCGATTTCTTCCTTCATGGGTGCATGATAAGCCTTGTACGCATCGGAGTAAGCCATGAAGCTGTGAGACTCTTTGGTCTCGATGAAGAGATCCGTCACCTTGTCAAGACGGAAATCCTCATCACTAACATAGCCGAAGAAGTCGATGGATCCGTCTCCGATATTGGTCTGCCCTCTTTCAATACTGATATAGAGAGGAGAAATAACAAAACCGACGACTTTAAAAGACCCTCTTTTCAGAGAATCTCTGATTTCGCTGTCTTCAGGAAGGGATAGGGTGACTTCATCACCTATATTCAATCCCAGGGCATCCTTTGCCCCTTCTTCTAGAATGATTTCTGCCTGACTTTCAGGAAGTCTTCCTTCCATGACCATGGGTCTGTTTAGCGGCTTCTCTTCACCAAGTGGAAAACTGTACACCTTGATGACAGATGTCTGATCACCTGCAGTAATGAATGCATCCATACTATAGCTTTCCTTGATGATATAGGCTTCTTCCAGAGACCGGATCTTAAGAAGATCCTCCTCGGAGAAACCAAGTGGAGACATGATTCTGAAATCCGCCAGATCATAATCCTTGTAGTAGGCATCTGCAGACAGAATCATATCCGGCTCTGCCGCCTTGATGCCAGCAAAGAATCCTACACCCAGGATGATCATGGCCATGATGGAGAGGAACCTGGATTTACTGTTGTATATGGCTCTTTTGAGATCTTTGAAAAATGATTTCTGCTTCATTTACCACTCAATCCTTTCCACAGGAACAGGATTTTCGTTCACATAGAATTCTCGAACCTTTCCGTTCTTCATGCGGATCACCTTATCCGCCATGGCAGTCAGTGCAGCATTATGGGTGATGACCACTACCGTGACGCCTCTTTCTCTGGAGGTGTCGTGAAGAAGCTTCAGGATGTTCTTTCCTGTCTGATAGTCCAGTGCTCCTGTGGGCTCATCGCAGAGAAGAAGCTTCGGATTTTTCGCGATGGCTCTAGCGATGGCCACTCTCTGCTGCTCTCCACCGGAAAGCTGGGAGGGAAAGTTATCGGCACGTTCTTTCAGACCTACCATGTCAAGAACCATGGCCGCATCCAGTGGATTTTTGGAAATCTGGGAAGCCAGCTCCACATTCTCCACCGCTGTAAGGTTCTGGACAAGATTATAAAACTGGAATACAAATCCGATGTCGAATCTTCTGTATTCCGTGAGCATCTTTCTGTTGTATTTACTGATGTCTTTTCCGTCCACCAGGATGTTTCCACCATCGGAGAAGTCCATTCCTCCAAGAAGGTTTAAAACAGTGGTCTTACCGGCACCTGACGCGCCTACAACCACTGTGAAATCTCCCTTTTCGATGTTGAAGTCCACGCCGTCCACGGCGGTGATGGTCACTTCACCCATCTGATATCTTTTCTGTACATTCTTTAACTCTATAAATGACATCTCTGATCACCTTTGCCTTAAAATTATTCCATTGATTTCAGACTGACTGACCGTAAGTCAGTTAATTCCATGAACATACTATACTCCCCTCTCCTTAAAAAAACAATATAGAAAAGCAGATCTTTTACAGATATTTCTGCGATGCTGCTGCGATATTTCTGAAAGCGCTCATAAGGTCTGCTCAGCGTGGTATTCTTCCTTTTCCGTGTATTGTAAAGTACTGATTTAACAGTTATAATTTAGATATAAATTGAAATATCAGAATCTTTTAATGAAATTGAATGAAGAAATAGAAATGCATACCTTATCGTAAGGAGGAAGATTGTATGGATGGAAAGGTAAAAATAGGTCTCATCGGACTGGGGTCCATCTGCAGAAAAGCATATATGCCGGTTCTCGCTAGAGAAAGGGACTGGTCACTGGCAGGATGCTACAGCAGAACACCGGAAAACAGAAAAGCTTTTGCAGATGAATATCGTATCAAAGAATTTGAAAGCCTGGAGGCTTTATCAGAAAATGTAGACGCAGTCATCATTAATTCCTCTACTGAGAGCCAATTTGAACTGGCTCAGTTTTTCCTTGAAAAAGGAATTCATGTACTCATTGATAAACCCCTTGCTTCCAGCGTGGAAGAATGCGAAAAACTCGTATTCGCTTCCGTGCACAACAAAGCAAAGCTCATGGTGACCTTCAACAGAAGGTTTGCTCCACTTTATAAGATGCTGAAAGACAATATCACATCCACATCCCTGATCCGGATTGTGAAAAACCGTACCGATCGCATCGGACCGCAATCTTCCGAATTCACCATCAATGATGACTATATCCATCTAGTGGATACGGCCAGATGGTTCTTTGACGGCAAACTGATTGTCGTGGATGGCACTGTAGCTGTAAACTCCGATGATCATCTCATCTATGCAAACCACTACTACAGCAGCCCTGAAGGATGTAGAATCGAAACACTTCTTCACAGAGATGCTGGAAAAACAACAGAAATCATTGAGGTCATCACTGAAGGCAAGACCCTAAGAGTCACAGATCTTGCAACACTTGAAATCGAAGAGAACAATAAAAGAACTGTCATCTCTCCTTCTCAGTGGGATACCGTTGAGAAAACCAAGGGGTTTGAAGATGCCATTCTTCACTTTGTGAGTTCGGTAATCACAAATCAGGAATCCGAATCCTCAGGCATGGATGCACTGGCTACGCAAAGAGTCATTGAATCCATTGTAAGAAGCAACTGAATAAGCTAAATAGAAATGAATGACCTCTGATAGTCTTTTCGTAGACTTTCAGAGGTCATTTATTTCTATCTGTATTATTATTTTACTTGAAGTATGACTCTGGATTTACTGATCATAGGATAGGTAGAACTGACCACCGCTTACACCTTGAGTCGCCCTGCCATCCTTACTATACGTATAGATTTCATCTGAACCCAGCTTGATTCCATAATTTTCAATTACCGCTTTCGCAGAAAAATACTCCATTTCAAAGAGCTCCTCTGGAAGCTTAAGTTCAAAGGCTTTGAATTTATATCCATAGTCTTCCTCTGATAATGAATTATTGGATTCAACTTCCACGAAAGGAATTTCCATGATCTTTTTGCCGATCTGATCATAGATTATGACTTTGGCTTCTTCCAGTGATTCTAGGAAAGGACTTGTCTCCTCTGACCTTGCCGCTATCTCAATACTCAGAGTCCTGTCCTCACTGATGCCTATACTGCTTAAATCTATCGCAAAATACTGATCCAGGTAGATTTCAGGCAAAGCTTCCTGCACATCTCCTTCTTCAGTTTCAATCACAGCATACATCTGTACGATATCATCAGGCTTGACAGCAAGATTCGCTACATAGGAAACTTCATCGATCTTTCGTGCTTCGACTTTCTCATAACCCGATACAACATAGAACGTATCCCCTTCATTGACCAGTTTAGGCACAAGAGAAACAGTAAGCATCATCTTGCCATTTCTGAATCCGAGTTTTGTTTCACTTGCTTCAATCAGACTAGAACTGCTTTTAATTTCCTCAAGTATTCTGGATTCCATCGCTCCATAATCATTGTTGAAAGACAATCCAAAAATTGAGCTCTGAAGATTATCGATCCTATTCTCCAGGCTATCATACTTTATCCATTGAATGAACGTATTGACTAGAAGTAGGCCGATGATGACTACTGCCAGTGCAGACGAAGGTTTCTTACTATTGTCCATTAAACAACTCCTCCTGATACTATTTTTCGTATATTTAAT
>DATIRH010000132.1:0-6434 GCA_035469845.1 Proteiniclasticum sp.
GTGCACTCATAGCCTTGTCGCTCTCAAAAGGCAAGGGAACCATTCGTCACGTCGATTTGTCATCTGATATCATGTCTACCGTGAAATGTCTTGAAGACTTCGGCGTGGATTTCTTTGTTGATAACGAAGATATCATGCTTGATGCCACTTCATTTGGAAATAGAAGAGATCGTGTGCTCAAACCTGAGGAATCGGGGTCGACATTGAGATTCTTTATTCCCATCACACTGCTGTTTGATGAGGTCTATACATTCAGAGGAAGTACAAGTCTTCTGAAGAGGCCCTTAGCGGTATATGAGGAGCTGTTTCAGGACCTGGATATCATGATGTTCCGAGATAGCCTGGAAAGTATTGTCATAAAAGGGAAACTTGAACCGGGGGATTTCTCCATGCGTGGAGATGTAAGTTCGCAGTTTATATCCGGGATGCTTATGGTGCTTCCACTTCTTTCGGGTGACAGTACTTTGACTGTTACAGAAGAATTTCAGAGTGAAAGCTATGTAAATATGACGGTAAAGGTAATGCGGGATTTCGGTATTGAAATCCATCGAGAAAATGACACCTATTTTGTTCCAGGAAATCAGGAGTATCTGGTCCGTGATTATGTGGTGGAAGGTGATTATTCCCAAGCGGCATATTTTCTCGCAGCAGGTGCTATCGCCGGACATACTCGCGTCGTAGGATTAAATCATGCTTCAACTCAAGGGGACCAGGAAATTGTGACAATCCTTGAAAAAATGGGCGTAGAGATCAGTTCAATAGATAACGGTTATGAAGTAAGCAAATCTGAAATCAGTTCAGTGGACATTGATGTGTCTGATATTCCTGATCTGACACCTATTCTTGGGGTTCTGCTATCCTTAGCGAAAGGTACAGGAAGGCTGATGAAAGTGGATCGACTAAGATATAAGGAGTCAGATCGCGTGAAGACAACCATCGATCTCATCAATCACCTTGGAGGAGATGCAAAAGAAGAAGGCAGTGACATTATCATTACGGGCAAAGAAAGTCTTTCCGGTGGAACAGTCTATGGACATAATGATCATAGAATAGTGATGGCTGCAGCAATTGCTTCACTGGGATGCTTGAATCCGGTGATCATTGACGGATATGAAGCGGTTAAAAAGTCTTATCCTGATTTTTTCAGGGATTTTGAAGACATTGTCAGATGATCTGGTTCAGTCATAAGAAGGTTTAAAAAAGGGAATAAAAATTCTTGATGTCTCCTGTGGCATATGTTATACTTCGAAGGAAGAAATCTTTAACGTGGTCCAGAGAGGCCGAGAAGATACTAAGCAGGAAATAGTGGGCTTATTATACCTCTTGTCTCTAGGGACAAGAGGTTTTTTATATTATTAAGTGGGTACAGGGATGCCCAATAAGGAGGATAAAATGGCAGCAATCACAGCAAAGAAGAAAATGGAAGTGGAAAACAAGTTTATCGCCATCACATCAGGGAAGGATATTATTCTAGCCCTGCAGCATTTAATCGCAATGTTTGGTGCAACTGTTCTGGTTCCGATGCTAACAGGTCTCAACCCTTCCGTGGCATTATTGTCGGCAGGAGTCGGCACACTGATTTTTCACTGGGTGACCGGAGGAACTGTTCCGGTATTTCTTGGCTCATCATTTGCATTCATAGCAGTTATAAATATTGTTAAAGAGGCCAACGGTGGAGACTTAGCTTATGCTCAGGGTGGAATCCTTGCAGCAGGACTATTGTATGTACTGGCATCATTTGCAGTAAAGAAAATAAAATATGAAACAATAAAAAAGATTCTTCCATCCTATGTGGTAGGTCCGATGATTATGGTTATTGGTCTTACACTCGTGCCTACAGCCTATGGAATGGCTCAAGGCAACCTGATCATCGCATCAGTAACATTGCTTACTGCACTGGGTATCAATCTCTTCGGTAAAGGGATGCTTAAACAGATGTCCATTATCACTGCAGTAACTGTAGGATATGTACTATCCCTTATACTGGGACAGGTTGATACAGGAATCATCACAGGGGCAGCGTTTTTGGAAATGCCTGCTTTCACATTACCTAAATTCAGTCTCAGTGCAATCCTGACCATAGCACCGGTAGTACTGGCAGTATTTATGGAACATGTGGGCGACATCACTACAAATGGACAAGTGGTAGGTAAAGATTTCATCAAGACCCCGGGTCTGCATAGAACACTTCTTGGAGATGGTCTTGCAACGGCCTTTGCGGCACTCATCGGAGGACCTGCAAATACAACATACGGTGAAAACACAGGAGTTCTTGCAATCACCAAGAACTACAGTCCTCAACTGCTCAGACTAGCTGCAGTATTTGCAGTAGTACTGGCCTTCGTAGGAAAGCTAGGTGGCACACTAAGAAGTATCCCTACACCGGTAATGGGTGGAATCAGTATCATCTTATTCTCCATGATCGCGCTGATCGGTCTGAAAACGATAAAGAAAGCACATGAAGATAATGAAGTTAAAGTTGAAGTCAAAACTGTAGTTACAGCATTGGCAATTCTTGTAATCGGACTTGCACCAACCTATCTTCCAGCAGAAGTCGCTTCCATATTCTCCATCAAGATTACAGAAGCAATCTCCTTGAGTGGATTAAGTCTTGCAGCAATTGCAGGAATACTTTTGAATACATTCTTCGGATTCGTAAGCAGAAAATAGAGAAGCTGAAAGTAAATCATATACTCGGAATGCCCAGACGGGCATCCCTGGTATATGATTTTTTTCGATTTCACAAGAAGGAGTGTCAATATATTGTCGGACTCTGATATAATAAAGAGAATTAATAAAGAAGGTGAAGAAATGAAACTGAAAACATTGATGGAAGGTTTATCTTATGAGGAATACAAAGGAAATCTTCCGGAAGATCGGGAAATCACTTCTGTGACAAATGATTCCAGAAAAGTTCAGGAGGGAAGTCTCTTTGTGGCAATTAAAGGATATCTGCAGGATGGACATGATTATTTAGAAGCTGCCCGTAGTAAAGGGGCTGCAGCTGCAGTTGTCACAGAATTCCGCGAGGATCTGGATATTGTCCAGATCAGAGTTCTAAATACCCGTGAGGCACTATCTATGCTGTCTGCGAAACTGCAGAATCATCCCACGAGAAAACTGAGAATGGTCGGGATTACAGCAACGAACGGAAAGACTACGACAAGCTACATACTCGATCATATCTATTCAATGGCGGGATATAAGACAGGACTCATCGGAAGTGTGATGATTAAAGTAGGCGAGCGCTTCATACATTCGGAGCTGACCACGCCTGAAAGCTCTGATCTTCAGGTGATCTTCAGTGAGATGGTAGAAGAGAAAATTGAGAAAACGATTATGGAAGTATCCTCTTCTGCGCTTGAGCTGTATAGAGTTCATGATGTGGATTTTGATATCGTGGCCTTTAATAATTTCAGTCGTGAGCATATTGACCAGCATGGCAGTCTGGAGAAGTATTATGAAGCGAAATCTTCGCTCGTCAGAAATGCGAAAGAAGGATCCTTTGCGGTTTTAAACCAGGATGATGAAGTAACTTATGGTCTTCGAGGGGAAACCAGAGCGCATGTGATCACTTTCTCGACTAAAGATGATTCAGCAGATCTATATTGCAGTGATCTGGATCTTAGCAGCGGCAGAGCCAAATTCGTGCTGAAAATCAGACAGGACATTGTTGGACTCGATGGAATGATTGAAAAAGGGGAGTATCCTGTCAGCCTGATGGTTCCAGGATTTCATTCGGTGGTCAATTCATTGTCAGCCATGGCTATGGCACTCATTGACGGAGTTAAAATACAGGATGTCATAAATGCAGTAGAAACCTTTGGTGGCGTAGAAAGAAGGTTCCAGTATATTTATGATGATGAATTCATTATCATAGATGATCACTTTGCGAATATGAGCAACATCGATATGACACTTGAGAGCCTTGTGAAATTGGATTATAATAAACTGCATCTGGTTTATGCGATACGTGGAAACCGAGGGACCACTGTGAACAAAGAGAATATCGTTACACTCCTGAAATGGAGAGAGAAGCTTCATATGAATGAGATTATCGGTACGAAGAGTGAGGAATTTGTTACATCCAAGGACAGGGTCACTGAAAAAGAACTGAGGGTATTTAATGAAGAGCTTGAGAAATCTGATCTTAAGGTAACCTTGTTTGAGGAGCTGAAGGAATCCATCTATTACGCAATAGATAAAGCTGAACCTGGAGACGTCATTCTGCTCGCAGGATCCCAGGGTATGGACCATGGAGCAAGAATAGCGCTTGAATATATCTATAAGAAAAATGAACAGAAAGATAAAGAGAAGTTGTTTGCACCGTTAAAGGGAAGAGTCTCTGACATGGCGTAATTTGTCAAAGGAGTTGAAAAGAGAAGCCCATGGCTTTTTGAGTGTATGAAAGAAAAAATATTAGGCATTATCGGTGGTATGGGGCCAGAAGCTTCTGCGCAACTATATATGAAGATCATCAAAGAGACAAAGGTTAAGAAAGATCAGGAGCATTTTAGAATCATCATAGACAGCAACCCTAAAATTCCTGACCGGACAAAAGCAATATTAGGGTTAGGGGAGAGTCCAGTTCCTTATATAATAGAAACTGCTAATAATATAAAGAAAATGGGCGCAGACATCGGGTGTATTCCATGCATCACTTCACACTACTTCTATGATGAAATCGTGCAAGGTACAGATCTGAAAATAATAAATGCACTTGAGGAACTCAATCTATATATTCATAAGAAGTACCCGGGAACCAGGCGAATAGGGGTTCTTGCCACGACTGGAACAATGAACACCAGAATCTTTGATAAGTATCTGAAAGATGTTATTATTATCTATCCTGATCAAAAAGTGCAGGAAGAATATGTCATGGAAGCTATATATGGAGAGGGTACTGGAATCAAATCCGGAGTAACTACGGGAAAACCTGTTGATCTCTTAAAACAGGCTGGTGAGCACGTGATTGAAAAAGGTGCTGAAGTTGTTATTCTAGGATGTACTGAAATAGGGCTTGTGCTGACCAAGGACTCACTTACTAAACCTGGCATCGATCCGGTGGATGTCATGGCTGAAGTGATGATTGCCAAAGGTAGAGAAGAATAGAATCAGTAAATACCTGAAACAAAGCAAAGGACCTGCTATTAAGCAGGTCCTTTACTATCTAGTTCTTTTCCCAAGGAATGGTTTCAATCTCTTCGCCACCTAATTCCTGGTTTATGAATCTGGCTAAGGTGAAAAGATAATCCGACAAGCGATTCAAAAATTTATAAGAATGTGGGAAGGGATCAATATTCTCTTCAAGAAGGAAACGGACAAATTGTCTTTCACATCTTCTTGATACGGAACGAACCACATGAGTATATGTAGCTTCCTTCTTTCCGGAGAAGATGATGAATTTTGTCTGAGGCGGCATCAACGCAGTCATTTCATCAATCTTTTCTTCTAATAAGAGCGCATGACTTTCATCGAATCGCACTATGGTGAAACCGGAAGAGATTTCAGTGCCTAGATTATAGAGCCCGTTTTGAATGTACTGCAGGAATTCCATGATTTCTGATTTACTAGGAAAATCCGCTGATTCTTCAAGCAATGAATTCAGATAACCTAAAGATGCATTGACTTCATCAATCTGGCCATTAAGTTCTAGTAAGGAGGATGATTTTAACATTCTCTTGCCACCTAGTGTACCAGTTGTTCCTTTATCTCCTGTTTTCGTAACTATTCCCATATTTACCTCCAAGTATTTGTTATTTTAACTTCTATTATAGAGAAGAATAGCGTCAATGTGTCTAAAACATTGTAAATTATATGAGAATAATCATGAACTGTGCTAATGGTAAAGGAGAGTGAATCTGATATAATATAGAAGCTTCTTTATGCGATGTACTTCAATGGTTGCAGAAAAATGAAGACAGAGCAGTGAAATTCTGGTCTAAAGTGGACCGGACAGTTAATTAAATAGGATTTCTTTCTATAATGGATCAGAATATCAATTGTTGAATAGTAGGTAGAGAAATTCAGAACTAAGTCTATATATAGGGTCATTTGAAGCGTACCGGATAAGTTATGGCCTAGATATGAATGAATTTGAGATTGGTCCAGTTCTGTTTTTTCATGAGTTTCAATGAAATATGGGGCTATCAAATGTTTGAAGAAAATAAAACTCGGAAATTTCCCCGGAAAGTTGTTGACAGTGATAGGGACAGATGATAATATATAGAAGTCGCTTGAAGAGAGCGGTACAAAAACACACAGTTCTTTGAAAATTAAACAGAATACAGGTAAAAAAACAAAGCGAACTTCTGAGAGATCAGAAAATCCATTCTCGAGCAATTAGAGGATGTGCAGACGGGCGACCGGATGCGAAACACTTCCATCACGGAAGTGGAGTCCGAGCAATCGGATTCAAAGCTAGTGTAATGAAC
>DATIRH010000133.1:0-4988 GCA_035469845.1 Proteiniclasticum sp.
ACTGTGGACTGTACAAGAACTGGTGTGTAGCCACTCAGGAAACTGAGGCGCAAGCATACAGGAAGAAGCAGTAAAAGTCTCGATGTGGATATTTGTCCATATTTTGAGTAGCAGAATGAATGTCTGTTAAAGTGAAAAACCTCATCAAAGACTTTGAACTGGAGGTTCTGAATGAAGGAGCCGTCAACAGTGAAATAATGATCAATGATATCAACAGGCCAGGACTTCAGCTGGCAGGATTTTACAACTATTTCTCCAGAGAGCGTATTCAGGTCATCGGTATGGGTGAATGGAGTTTTCTGGATGAACTGATTCCTGCTCTAAGAGAGAAGAGGGTGGAGAAGTTCATGTCCTATGAGCTTCCCTGCGTTATTGTGACAAGAGGTCTGGAACCCCATGCGGAGCTCATGGATGCTGCAAGAAGGAACAAGAGATGGATTCTTCGCACAGATCTTTCCTCAACCATATTCATTTCCAGGCTGACCATGTACCTGGCCAATGAGATTGCACCTGAAACAAGGCTTCATGGAACCCTTGTGGATATCTATGGTATGGGTGTATTCATCACAGGTGTCAGTGGCATCGGTAAAAGTGAAGCGACTCTGGAGCTCTTAAAAAGAGGGCACAGGCTTGTTGCAGATGATGCTGTGGATATCCGCGCAGTTGACGGAGTCCTTCGTGGAAGATGTCCTGAAATCACCTTCGGCATGATGGAAGTCAGAGGGCTTGGCATCATTGATGTATCTGCTCTTTATGGACTTTCCACCATGATCCCGAACAAGAGAATTGATTTTATCATTCATCTTGAGCACTGGAGAGATGATGGAGATTACGATCGCCTTGGTATGGATGAGTTTGAAGAAATTCTAGGTGCTAAAGTGAAAAAGATTATAGTTCCGGTGAGAAGCGGAAGAAATATTTCAATCATCATTGAAGCTGCAGCAGCGAACTACAGGTATTCGAGGATTTCAAAGGTATCTCCTGCAGAAGTCATCGATGAGAGAATGCGAGAAGTAAGTGAAAGAAATTCAAGTGAAGAGATAGATTAATATCTGATTATAATTGATAATCATTCCTGGTATCACTTGAATTTGTTCTGATTTTACTTTATAATTAAACTAAATTAAAATCATTACAAATAGAGGTGAAAAATATGGTTGTGAATAATATTGATGTTTACCTCAGAGACAAAGGTGTAAAACCTTCTTATCAGCGGAAACGAATTTTTGAATACATGATGAATAATCTGAATCATCCTTCCGTAAATGATATTTATGAAGCACTGATCAATGAGATTCCAACATTAAGTAAAGCCACCGTATACAATACGATGAATTTATTTCTGGAACACAAACTCATAGAAGTACTTCCTATAGATACCAATGAAGCAAGATACGATGTTTTCAACGCGAAGGAACATGGACATTTTAAATGTGATGTCTGCGGGAAAATCTTTGATGTGAGCATCAAAGTGAATGTGGAAGATATTTCAGATGATCTGGCAGGATTCAAAGTGGACAGTGAAATCTATAATTTCCGTGGGATCTGCAAAGACTGTCAGGAAAAGACGCAGATAGACAAAGCCATCTAAGGATGGAAAATAAGATTTTTATAGAGGCAGAAGAAATTCTGCTTCTTTTTTATTGCAGCGGTTTTAGAATTTAGAAGATTATAAGAAGGTTTTCAGATTATTGCCATGGAAGTTGTGGTAAAGTGAAAAATAGAGATACTAAATAAAACCATATTTGTAGAAGTCAGTTTGACCAGGAGGACGTTATGCATAGAATTTTGCTTGTAGAAGATGATCAGGCCATTGTGAAGAATCTTGTGGATATTTTAAAAAGAGAAGAGTTTCTTGTAGATACTGCGTCAGGACAAAGTAAAGCCATGAAACTTATAGACAAGGAGAAATATGATCTCTGTCTGCTGGACATCTCCCTTGATGAAGGCAACGGCTTCGCTGTGTGCCGTGCAATCAAAGAGAAGGACGATACCCCTGTGATCTTTCTCACCGCCTCTGGAGACGAATACAGCGTTGTGGCAGGCTTTGATATGGGGGCAGATGACTATGTCAAGAAACCCTTCAGACCTAGAGAGCTGATTTCAAGAATAAGAAATGTCCTGAGAAGAACAGGAAAACAACAGGTCATTGTGGAAATAGGCAATCTGACGGTGGACCCTGAAAAAGCCATGGTCAGGAAAAGGGGAGAAGAGATTTTTCTCTCTGCTTTGGAATACAGGCTCCTTCTGGTTTTTCTCAATCATCGTGGAATGGTTCTTTCAAGAACGAAGCTTCTGGAAGAAATCTGGGATGTGGCGGGAGATTTTGTCAATGACAACACCCTGACCGTCTATATCAAGCGTTTACGGGACAAAATCGAAGAGGATCCTCAGAATCCCATGATCATAAGGACTGTTAGAGGTCTTGGCTATAAGGTCGGTGAGTAGGATGGGTATAATAAGAAATCTGGAAGTGAGAAAAATTCTTCTTCTGGAAAGTGTGCTTACCCTGGTGGCCGCATTCATCGGATTCTATCTATCTATAGAGGCTGGTGTACTGATTCTTGTTGTTTCCGCTGTGCTCATGCTCATGAATCTCCTCTTCACCATTAAGCGGTATCAGAACATAGCAAGACTGACGGAAGAAATGGATGAGGTCCTGCATCAGGAGCAGTTTTCACCTGTTTCCGCTTATGAAGAAGGGGAACTGTCCATTTTGAGAACCCAGATCCATAAGATGAACAAAAAGCTGGAGGAGCAGCAGGGAGCCCTTCTTCACGACAAAGTCTATCTTTCGGAGTCTCTGGCGGATATCTCTCATCAGGTCAGGACGCCGCTCACTGCCTTGAACCTCATCGGAGATCTCCTTCTGGAAGAGAATCTTGATAGTGGTAGACGAAAATCTCTGGTGAAAGAGCAGATGAAGCTACTAGATCAGATCGACTGGCTCATCAGCGCGCTGCTGAAAATGGCGAAACTGGATGCCAATACGGCGAAGATGATGAAAGAGAAGGTCATGGTGAAGGAACTTGTAAAGAGAGCTTCAGATCCTCTGGCCATCGCCATGGATGTGAAAGGACAGGAGCTCGTCACTTTGCAAAGTGGCGATGAAAGCTATCTTGGAGATCTTTACTGGAGCGCAGAAGCGCTTCTTAATATCCTGAAAAACTCCATGGAACATACACCAGAAGGTGGAACTCTAGCCATCCTGGTCAGCGAGAACGTGCTCTATACCGAACTCATCATCAGTGACAATGGACCGGGTATAAGCAAGGAAGATCTTCCTCATCTTTTTGAGCGGTTCTATAAAGGGAAAACGTCCAGCCAGACCAGTGTGGGGATCGGACTGGCTCTTTCAAGAATGATCATCACCCAGCAGGGCGGAACGGTGAAGGCAGAAAACAGACCAGAAGGTGGAGCAAAATTCACCATCCGCTTCTATAAAGGAAAAAATGAAGAGCTGGTGGAGTAAGGAAGAACCTTTTCCAAGCAGCTTTTTCTAATGTGACGATTTTGTAAGATTAGCGTCATGAACCTGTAAGTTTCTTGCTTTATGATGAAAGTATAGTAAAAAGTATGCGGAGGATTAAATAATGGAAATCGTAAAAGTAGAGAATCTCACCAAAACCTACGGTGAGGGTATAAATCAGGTCAAAGCCCTGGATGATGTGTCATTCAGTATCGAGAAGGGAGATTTTGTGGCCATCATCGGACCATCGGGGTCAGGGAAGTCCACCCTGCTCCATATTCTAGGTGGAGTGGATAAGCCCACATCAGGAAAAGTCTTCATGGACGGAAACGATGTCTACACCCAGGATGACGAGAAGCTTGCCATCTTCAGAAGAAGACAGGTGGGTCTCATCTATCAGTTTTATAATCTGATTCCGGTTCTTAACGTGGTGGAAAACATGACACTGCCAGTGCTCATGGACAGCAGAGCCGTCAATGAGAAGAGGCTTAAGGAGCTCTTGACCACCTTGAGTCTTCATGGACGTGAGAATCATCTGCCCAATCAGCTTTCTGGAGGTCAGCAGCAGAGAGTGTCCATCGGGAGAGCGCTGATGAATGCACCTGCAGTAGTGCTTGCGGACGAACCTACAGGAAACCTGGATTCCAAAAACAGCCAGGACATCATAGAACTTCTGAAGGAATCCAACAGAAAATACAATCAGACCCTCATCATCATCACCCATGATGAAAATATTGCCCTCCAGGCCAACCGCATCATCTCCATCGATGATGGAAAGATCACCCGCGATGAGGTGATCCGCAGATGAATATCTTAAACAAGGTCACCTGGAAGAACCTGAAGAAAAACAGAACGAGAACCCTCGTGACCATCATAGGAATTGTTTTATCCGTTTCACTCTTCACCGCTGTGACAACCTCTGTGTACAGTCTTCAGACCTATATTGTGGAAGTGACCAAGGAGAAGCAGGGGAACTATCATGGAGGCATTCTTGATGTGGACGGAAATGTGCTTTCAAAGATCGTCTCGGATGAAAAAGCGGAGATGGTCACAACACTGCAGAATATCGGCTATGCACGCATAGATGAGATTGAAAATGCAGATAAGCCTTACCTCTTCATCGGCGGCATGGACAAGGAATTTGCCGGTATGATGCCTGTGCATCTTCTTGAAGGAAGGCTTCCAGAGAGCAGCAGAGAAATACTGCTTCCGGAACACCTTTCCACCAATGGAGGAGTCAATTATACTCTCGGCGCTGAAATCACTCTGGAGATTGGTTCAAGAAGCCTGGACGGAATGAAGCTCGGTCAGACGGAAAGTTTCATCAGTGATGGGGAAGAGCTGATGAAGGAAGGCAGTAGAACCTTCACCACCATCGGGTTTTATGAAAGACCTTCCTTTGAGGGATTCAATGCACCAGGTTATTCGGCACTGACCTTGACAGATGGAGCAGGGCCAGACAGTTTTGATGCCTCTGTAAGAGTAGACCCCATGAAGGACACCTACGATTTTCTTGAAG
>DATIRH010000134.1:0-10448 GCA_035469845.1 Proteiniclasticum sp.
TATCCATGTATCCTGGTGCAACAGCATTCACATTGATCCCTCTGGCAAGCCAATCATTGGAAAGTTCCTTGGTAAGTTGCGTCACACCACCCTTTGCTGCTGCATATGCTGGTATTGTCTGACCACCAAACCAGGAAATCATAGAAGCGACATTTATGATTTTTCCATAACCCTTCTCGAGCATAATTCTGGCAGCCAGTTGACACTGAATGAATACCGCATGAAGATTGATGTTCAGTACTTCATCCCATTCCTCGATGGGAAAAACTTCAGCCGAATGTCTCCTTTGTATTCCTGCAGCTGTCACCAGAATATCCAGATCATTCTCTAACAGTTTTAAAGATTCTCCAAAAGAGGAATACACTTCATCTCTGATTCTTAAATCAGTTTTTACAGCGTGACATTTGTACCCCTTATTCTTAAATTCCTTCTCGGTTTTAAATATCGCATCTGAAGAACCCATCAGAACGACTTCGCAGCCTGCTTCAAGTAGTGCTTCAGCCATTCCCTTCCCTAATCCTCTACTTGCTCCTGTTACAATAGCTTTCTTTCCTGAAATATCAAATAATTCGTGTGTCATTTCAATCTCCTTTTCCATTTTTTAAGTTGCTTGAAATCTTGATGCTTACTACAACAAGATTTATATCTTCAGGTGCAGATGTAATAACTCTGACATCACTAATATTATACTCATTGTCATTTCCTTTCCAGTAATTTCTTGGAGTCCTGTATAATTCTGGGTTATACCCTTAGAACATGTCTATTTTTATAATGAAGTCTAAAGCTTACTTCATGTGGTTTCTCAGGATACGCTTTTGAATCCTGATAGATTCCTATTCTCATATTTTCGAAGATCAAAAAAGCACCACTGCGTTAAGCAATGGTGCTTCTGATGTATGGAGCTACTAGGCGGAATCGAACCGCCGACCTGCTGATTACGAATCAGCTGCTCTACCGACTGAGCCATAGTAGCATGTATTACCCGTACTCATATATCTTAGTTTATTCCGAGTGATTTTGCAATGGTAAGCCCTGCCATAACCTGAAAAATGACAGCTGTTAACCCATTATCATAATGGTTCAGCTGTCATTTTACCTAATTAATTCTATTATCCTTCTACCGAAACTCTTTCCATAAGCTGCTCTGTGCTGAGCAATGATACTGCATCATGTACATAGGCTTTGAAGGTTCTGATTCCGTCCTTCTCACCCATTCTTTCTTCTGCAATTTCTGAAGCCACGCCCATAACGGCAGCGCCTAAAGTCGCACTTAAGAAATAATCATCGGTGAGTCCTGAGTAGGTTGCCATGATGGAAGCGACGGATGATCCTGCACCACAGATCTTCTTGAGTTTTGCGTTCCCATTGGATACCCTAGCTACTCTTTTTCCATCTGTAATAATATCCGTTTTCCCCGTCATCACCACCACAGTATTCAGTTTTTTCGCCAGTTCTATACAGTATGTCTCTCCATCTCGTTCATCCTCAAAGGAATCGATCCCTTTGTTTTTGGTCTCATATCCTAAGATAAACTTGATTTCACCAAGATTTCCCTTCAGTATAGATATTTTCACTTGACTCAGAAGATGATCTATCGCATATTTTCTGAAAGAGGAAGCTGTAATCGCCGCGGGATCGAGAATCACAGGGACATTCACTCTATTTGCAGTCCTTCCTGTCGTGGTCATAATATCTAGATATTCTCTGTTGATTGTTCCAAAGTTCATCACCACAGCATTGGACCCTGAAAATTCGACCATCTCATGGGCTTCAGAAATCTCATCCGTCAGTACCGGTGAGCCTCCGGAATGTATGCACATATCCACCAGGTCAAGCACTGTGGCATAATTGGTCAGAAAACAGACCAACGGATATTTTTCCTCAAACTTTATTTCATAGAGTTTCCTCATCTGATCCTTTAGTTCCATAATTTCCTCCTAAACCGCCATATCCTCATAGTCTACATCAACAATATCCGCTCTTTCCTTTACCTGCTCATTGGTCAGAATGGAAAGTGTATCCAGAAGATGATGCTTGTATGTGTAATAACCATCCCCCTCACTTCTCATGGAATCTGCGATTTCTCCAGCAATACCCATGATGATGACGCCAGTCATTGCGCTGTAGAAATAATCATCTGTCACTCCGCTGAAGGTTCCCACAAGTGCACCAATGGTGCATCCTGTTCCGATGACCTTAGGAAGATTCTCTGAACCATTTCTGATGCGTGCTACGCGATTTCCGTCACTGATGACATCTTCTACGCCCGTCATTGCCACTACGCAGTTATATTTCTTCGCAAGGGCAACAACATACTTCTCCGCTTCTGATTCATCCTCAGTGGAATCTACGCCCTTGGAAGTGGTCTCCACGCCAAGGCATGCTTTGATTTCAGCAAGATTACCCTTGATCACGGAGATATTCAGTTCTTCCAGCATTCTCTTGATGGATTTCGATCTGAATGGTGTAGCTCCTGCAGCAACCGGGTCAAGAATGATGGGAACACCAAGTTCAGATGCCTTCTTACCCGCTTCGATCATTGCATTGACCTGCTTGTTCGTGACTGTACCGATATTGAACACAAGAGCATCCACATTAGCGAATTCCACCACTTCAGCAGCATCTATAGGATCATCTGTCATGACAGGTGTTCCTCCAAAGTAGGATGTGATACTGGTCAGTTCATTTGCGGTAACATAGTTTATTAGAAAATCCACCAAAGGATTCTCTTTCTTCGCCTTATCCATTAAGTTGATAATCTGATCTATATGATTCATAATTATATTCCTCCAATATTTATATTATCAGTACATTTCTATACTCGATTGCAAATTATATATTCATACCCCCTTAAAGACAAGCGCAAATCGAAATTATCATACTTTATTAAAAGACTCTTCACTGCTTTCTATCTATATTTTGCAGTTTTTGAACCAATTCAGAGATTTCGATCCTTATTTCATGCAAATTAATCTTGATCTACACATCAGATGAAAATTTTGATTCCAACGATTCCGCAAGAATAACCTGAATCATCAGCAAAGTGATAATTCAGGTTATATTGTTATTTATTTAACGTAATTATGCTTTTTATCCCCACATTTCTCTATTTCTTCATGTAAATTACAATATTTTCAAATTTGAAATTCACTGAATTATCGAATCATTTTATTACTTTTTTAAAAATGTAACCGTTTAGTCTTTGATTTATCATAATAATGTTATTTATTTAACACATTATTGAGGAATTCCATTGACTCTGCGTTTTACGGATGATATGATTTGATTGTCAATAAATTAACAAAGGATGTGTTGAAAATGAACCCAATCACAACTTTAGAGGAGCTGGAGCTTTCATTAGTAGAACTGAGAAAACAGCAGGAAGCTTTTGCTGGATTTTCCCAGGAACAGGTAGATGAGATTTTCAGACAAGCCGCTCTTGCGGCCAATAACAATAGAATACCATTAGCGAAACTGGCTGTTGAAGAAACTGGAATGGGGATCGTTGAAGATAAAGTCATCAAGAACCATTTTGCATCAGAATATATCTACAATCAGTATCGAAACGATAAAACCTGCGGTGTCATTGAAAGAGATGACTCCAATGGACTGATCAAGATTGCTGAACCCATCGGTATTGTGGCCGCAGTCATTCCTGTTACAAATCCTACCTCCACAACCATCTTTAAAGCGCTCCTTGCACTAAAAACCAGAAATGCCATCATTTTCTCTCCCCATCCCAAAGCCAAGGAATCCACCATCGCTACCGCTAAAATTATATTAGACGCTGCAGTCAAAGCAGGCGCACCAGAAGGCATCATCAGATGGATTGATAAACCCTCCCTGGAAATGACGCATAAAGTCATGGCTTCTGCTGATATCATCCTTGCTACTGGAGGTCCTGGTATGGTGAAAGCTGCCTATTCCTCTGGTAAGCCAGCCATTGGCGTCGGTGCAGGCAATACGCCTGCCATCATCGATGAAACCGCTCATATCAAGATGGCCGTAAGTTCCGTTCTGCTGTCTAAAACCTTTGATAACGGAGTGATCTGTGCCTCTGAACAGTCCATCATTGTAATTGAGGAAGTTTATGAATCAGTGAAGAAAGAACTGCTTGAGCGTGGAGCATATCTTCTTTCAGAGGAGGAAACGGAAGCTGTCAGAAAGATCATCATGAAAAAAGGATCATTAAATGCCGAAATCGTCGGTCAAAGCGCTTATCGCATCGCTTCCTTGGCTGGTCTTGAAATTCCACTAACAAGTAAAGTCCTCATCGGTGAAGTAGAGAAGATTTCTGACGACGAACCCTTTGCTCATGAAAAGCTTTCACCGATCCTTGGCATGTATAAGGCCATGAATTTCAATGACGCTCTGGAAAAGGCTGATGCTTTAGTCAAACTCGGCGGATTCGGACATACCTCTGTACTCTATACAGACCAGATCAGATCCAAAGACCGTATGGAAGCTTTCGGAAACCGAATGAAAACAGGTAGAACCATCATCAATATGCCTTCTTCTCAAGGAGCCATCGGTGACATCTATAATTTCAGACTAGCTCCTTCTCTTACGCTAGGTTGCGGTAGCTGGGGTGGAAACTCCGTCAGTGAAAATGTAGGTGTAAAACATCTACTTAACATCAAAACTGTAGCAGAGAGGAGAGAAAATATGCTGTGGTTCAGAGTTCCTCAAAAAATCTACTTCAAATACGGTGCACTGGAAGTCGCACTGAGAGAACTGACAGAAATGAAGAAAAAGAAAGCCTATATCGTCACAGACAGAGTACTCTATAATCTTGGTTATTGTACAAACATGATCAGGATTCTAGAGGAACAGGACATCGACTTCAAAATTTTTATGGATGTGGAACCAGATCCAACCCTTGCAACCGCTAAAAAAGGCGCTGAAGAAATGCTCAGCTATAAGCCCGACGTGATCATCGCTCTTGGTGGAGGTTCTCCAATGGATGCAGCAAAGATCATGTGGACACTTTATGAGCATCCAGAAGTCCGTTTTGAAGACTTGGCCATGCGTTTTATGGATATAAGAAAAAGAATTTATCCTTTCCCAAAACTCGGAGAAAAAGCCACCTTCATCGCTGTACCCACAACCTCAGGAACAGGTTCAGAAGTGACCCCCTTTGCTGTCATCACCGATGAGAAAACAGGAGTCAAGTATCCATTAGCTGATTACGAACTGACTCCACATATGGCGATCATCGATACAGAACTGATGATGAAGATTCCCAAAGGCTTGACTGCAGCATCAGGATTTGATGCTCTGGTTCATGCAATGGAAGCTTACGTATCTGTGCTGGCCTCTGAGTACACCAATGGATTGGCACTCGAATCCATTCGTCTTATTTTCAAATATCTTCCACTATGCTATACGGAAGGTGAATCAAATGAGAAAGCACGAGAGAAAATGGCCCATGCATCCACCATGGCAGGAATGGCTTTCGCCAATGCCTTCCTAGGTGTCTGCCATTCCATGGCACATAAACTTGGGGCTTACCATCATGTATCCCACGGGCTGGCCAACGCACTGCTCATCGATGAAGTAATTCGCTTCAATGCAGAGGAAAGTCCTGTGAAGATGGCGGCTTTCCCGCAGTATAAATATCCGAACATCACTTTCAGGTATGCAAGAATTTCTGACTATCTCGGTCTTGGTGGAAATACGGATGAAGAGAAAATTGAACTGCTGATAAAAGCTCTTGATGAGCTCAGGAAAAAACTGGATATTCCATCTTCGATTCAGGAGCTCGATATTCCGGAGAGTAAATTTCTGACCACACTGGATGAAATGTCTTACCAGGCCTTTGATGACCAGTGTACTGGTGCAAATCCACGATATCCTCTGATCAGCGAAATCAAGGAAATGTATCTGAATGCCTATTACGGAAAGTAACCTATAATGAAAAAACCAGAAGGTGAATCTTAAGGAATTCACCTTCTGGTTTTTTATACTTCTATTTTTTATACTTCTATTTTTTATACTTCTATTTTATATACTTCCATTTGAAACTTTGGATTATGCAGCCATTTTACCTTCCTGCTTTTCTTTGATGAATGTGACTCTTGCGAATAAACCGAAGCAGAGAAGAGCAAATATTATACCTGCAGGATAAGCTATGGTCGTACTTAATTTAAATCCTTCTGGTGCCATCAGAATATAAGTCATACTGACAGCTGACATGAATGTTGCAGGAATTGAAGCTGTCCAGGAATTTTTCTTGTTTCTGAACAGATATACCGCACCAGCCCATAATGCCATCATAGCCAGGGTCTGATTACTCCAGGAGAAGTATCTCCAGATCATCTGCACATCCATCTGTGTAAGGAATGCGCCTATACCAAGAATTGGAAGAGTAAGAAACAGTCGCTTCTTTACATCTTTCTGATCAATATTGAACCAGTCCGCCATAACAAGTCTTGCGCTTCTGAAGGCAGTATCTCCTGAAGATATCGGACAGGCAATTACGCCGATCATCGCAATAACTGATCCTACCGGTCCGAGAAGCTTGGTTGTGATGTCATAGACCACTGGTCCCTGCCCACCAAGTTCTGTCATTGCAGCCAGAAGACCACCGGTATTTTCATAGAATGCAACGCCCGCTGCTGCCCAGATCAGTGCGATAACGCCTTCAGCCACCATTGCTCCATAGAATATCTTTCTACCGTCTTTTTCTGAAGACATACATCTGGCCATAAGCGGAGATTGAGTTGCGTGGAATCCTGAAATGGCTCCACAGGCAACGGATACAAACATCATTGGCCAGATTGGTGTGTTTTTAGGATGAAGGTTTGCCAATGTGATCTCAGGTATGGTGTACCCTTTAACTATGAGTCCACCAGCAACGCCTAGCGCCATGAAGATAAGGCTCAAGCCGAAAATCGGATAGATTTTACCAATAATTTTATCTATCGGAACAAATGTCGCAATGAAATAATATACAATAATTACCACAAGCCAAAAGCTCTTGTTCAGTGAATCTGGTGTCAGCATAGCCAACAACGCAGCTGGACCTGTTGAGAAAGCTACACCCACTAGAACCAGTAAAACTACAGAGAATACTCTCATAATCTGCTTCATAACAGGTCCGAGATAAATTCCCACAATTTCACCGATGGTCTTGCCTCCATGACGCATGGAAATCATTCCTGACAGATAATCATGCACCGACCCTGCAAAAATTGTACCGAAGGTGATCCATAAGAATACGGATGGTCCCCACAATGCACCAGCCAGTGCACCAAAGATCGGACCTAATCCAGCAATATTCAGTAATTGAACGAGAAATACTCTCCAGACAGGCATAACAACATAATCGGATCCGTCTGCCATGGAAACGCCAGGTGTAACTCTATCATCCGGCCCGAAATTCTTTTCAGTGTATTTACCATAGATGAAATATCCCCCAATGAGTATTACAAGACAAATAAAAAATGATACCATTAATACATCCCCTTTTAATAAATTATGATTCAGGCAATAAAAAATATCATGAGTTGTTTTTATTGTTAAATTATTAATAATTTACACTTATGGTATCATACGGTGAAAAAATAAACCCCATTTCGTGTAAAGGTTATCACGATAATGGGGTGAAATGCTATATTTCATGCTTCAAATGCATATAAGCTCTCTTAATTGTCTGATGGTCTTTCTACTTACAGGCAGAACAACATCCTTAAACCCATTGAGTCTTAATGAATATGTTCCGTTGAACCAGGGAGAGATTTCGGTGATGTAATCGAGATTTACAATGTAGCTTTTCTGAATCCTGAAAAATCCCTTTGATTGAAGTCTTTCCTCGTAATAGTTCAAAGTATTGTGGTCCGTATATTTTTCATTCTTCGTATGAATGACACAGTTTCGATTCTGTGATTCAATATAGACTACGTCCTTAAGACAAACCATAATGGTCTTCTTTTCAATGGTCAAAGGAATTTTAGCGATTCCCGCTTTTTTCATTTCAGGATGTTCTGTTCTTTTTTTCTGATGATATCTTTCCATCATCTGTTTCACTTTATCTTCCGAATAAGGCTTCAGGAGATAGTACATGGCTTCCACTTCAAAAGCTTTTTCCGCATAGGTATTGTAAGCCGTAGCAAATACAATTTCCGATTCAGGCATCAGCTTATGGACTGCTGAAGCAAGGGTGGTCCCGCTGATATCACCAAGATTGATATCTATGAGGAGCAGATCGAATTTTTCTTTTGTAAATAAATCCAGAGCATCTTCCCCACTACTGATTTGAGTAAACTCGGCATTACGTTCTACCATACTGATTAAGTATTCCAGCTCACCTCTTGCAGGTTTTTCATCATCTATAATAGCAATTCTCATATTCATCTGCCTCCATCATGATCTTAGGATTATTCTCCAGCAGCTATTCCCATACGGTTCTCTGATCTGGGTGCCCTTATTTCTATCGTTGTCCCGGTATCGCTTGTGATGATCTTCAATCCACGATCCATTCCGAACATATATTGTAGCCTTCTATTGACATTACTTAGACCGATGTACAAGTTTGAAGGATTTTCTTCATTCAAACTGTTTACAATCTCAGCTGGAATGCCAAATCCATTATCTTTTATAGTAATAATCACATCATTTCCTTCAGAAATCACTTCCACCCTGACCATTCCCTGTTTCCGCTTCATAGCGCCATGAACGATTGCATTTTCGACAATGGGCTGAAGAATCAGACAAGGAAGCTGACATTCCAGATTATCCTCAACATGAACAATCATGTCCAGTCTTTCATCGAATCTGGCTTTCTCCAGTTGCATATAAGCTTCCACATATTCCATTTCTTCATATATACTGACACAACTGTCCTTTGTCTTTATCGAATTTCTGAAATATCGGGCAAGTGCGATGAGAAGTTCTCTTGCCTTATCCGGTTTTTCTCTGCAGAAAGCACTGATGGTATTTAGAGAATTGAAAATGAAATGTGGATTGATCTGGGACTGCAGTGCTCGGTATTCCACTTTTCTTAATAGTTCTTTTTGTTTCACCATCTCCGCTAATCCGAATTGAACAGAAAAAAACTGTGTCAGACCTTCAACAAATTCACTGACTGACTGGTAGATGAACTGATATTTATGTGTATATAGGATTAATGTACCGATGATGTCATCATTTCTGTAGATTGGCGCACCAATTGCCACTCTGTTACTGATTGAAGGCAGGTGAAGGTTATCATTATTACCATCATTTGTTGGAATGATTGTTCTGCTGTTTATTATTTTTTTCGCCAGTATCATTAATTCATCATGATCTTTTCCAGATACCTTACCACTACTGCTGACTACTTCCTGCCGGTTCGTAAACGCAACCCCCAGATACCCTGAGTATTGAATGATGATCTCACCGATTTTATCAAGGTTCTCTTTCTCAAAAGCACCTTTACTTAAAAGAGGCAGACACTTTTTTGTGATTTCAAAAGTCATGGTCGTATTTTTACCGATTTCATAAGCCTGTTCCATAAAAATATTCTTGAAAATCTGTATGAAGAGCACCATCCCGATACTATTGAACATGATCATGGGGAAGGCGATTGCACTGACAAGATTCCAGGCCTCATCGATGGGTCTGGCCACAAGAAGGATGATGAGCATCTGTAGAATCTCAGCAACGAATACAAGTAGAAACACCTCAGATTCTTTATACTTGTTCATCTTTATACGATTATACGCAAGTGCAGATAAACCGCCTTCTACAATGGTAGATATTGCGCAGGCTAAAGCAGTTATTCCACTAACATCAATGAAGTACCTATGGACACCCGCAATGACTGCAGCGCCGATTCCTACCACGGGACCTCCAATCAGCCCTCCGGCAATCACACTGATCACTCTGGTATTGGCTATGGCTCCATGAACTTCATAGCCAGTGATAGTGGAAATGATTCCGATACTGCCGAAAATCATAATCAGAAAGAACTGCTCCATAATGGTTTTCTTTTCACCAGTGATAAATCGCCTGATCATCTTGAACCGGGATAACATCACCGCAATGATTACAAGCAGACCAATATTCAGTATGACACTTCTTATGATCTCAATATCCATAACATATCCTTCTCTCAAAATATTTTAAACTTATTATAGATGGTACTGTGGCACAAAATCAAATTTGTTTTCACGCTCTGATGAGAAATCACAAATCTCTGCACAAAAAAAGAGAAGTCCCATTTTATTGCGAAAATACTTCTCTTGCTGTCCTATTCTAATTTTCATCCAAAATAAAAAAAGTCACTATACTGATGGCGGAGAGAGAGGGATTCGAACCCTCGGTACCCGCAAAGGTACGCCGGTTTTCAAGACCGGTGCCTTAAACCAACTCGACCATCTCTCCATGAGTATAGCGACAATATGTATTATATCAACATAAAAAATGCATGTCAATGAGTTTCGTGAAGAATAATGGAAGTTGTGTCA
>DATIRH010000135.1:0-10738 GCA_035469845.1 Proteiniclasticum sp.
TTTCTTTCTTCTGTATCATATATGAATACATCAAACGCACCTGACTCAAGGCAAAGTTTAGCTACTGTATCATAATTTCTTTCCACTTCTTCAATTGTGTTTCCGTCAAAAGATAGAAGAAGATATGCATCAGAAGAATTATCCGGAAACTTTTTATCCAGGAACTGCTCCGCTGCGAGAATAACCTCTCTTTGCATGAACTCAATAGCGGTAGGCGCCGCTTTTGATTTTATGATTTTAGGCACAGTACTTATGGCCATATCCAGATTTGGAAATGGTATAAGAAGACTCACAACTTTTTTTGGTAGAGGTAGAAGCTTCAGTGTTGCTTCTGTGATTACAGCCAGCGTACCTTCTGAACCGCAGATCAAATCCTTGATGCTGTATCCTGAACTGTTTTTTACAACTTTACCTCCTACTTTCATGATTTCACCATTTGGCATAACAATCTCAAGGCCACGCACATAGTCCCTTGTGACGCCATACTTTACAGCTCTCATCCCTCCAGCATTGGTATTGATGTTTCCTGCTATGGTCGCAGTCTTTTCACCCGGATCCGGTGGGTAAAAGAAATCTCTTTCTTCCACATACTTGGCAATATCCATGAGCATGACACCAGGCTCCACAGTCAATGTGAGATTATCCTCATCCAGCTCCTTGATCTTTGTCATTTTCGTCATGTTGATCATGATCCCCCCATGAATTGGGACAGAAGCTCCGACCAGGCCAGTTCCCGAGCCTCTGATGACCACAGGTATGTTGTTGTCATAGGTATATTTCATGACTTTAGACACTTCTTCAGTGGAGAGGACCTCCACCATGACTTCAGGCATCGCGCTGATACCGCCAAGTTCATCATGGCTGTAATCCTCACTGATGTGGGATCCCGTATATACTCTGTTATTACCAAGCAAATTAATCAGATGTTTAATATCCATAAGGTCTATTTTCTTGTACTCCATTATTATGCCCCCTTAGTTAACTTGACACGTTCGATCAGCTCTGGAAGGACTTCATAAAGATCTCCTACTATGCCATAGTGAGCTACATTGAAAATTTCAGCTTTCTCATCGTTGTTCACTGCAAATATATATTCTGAACCGTTCATTCCTGCAGCAAACTGTACAGATCCTGAAACGCCTAGCGTAATTATAAGTTTTGGTTTTACTGTCCTACCACTTAGACCTACCTGTCTTTTTGCGTCCAGCCATCCTGATTCCACAAGAGGTCTGGTTCCTGCAATCTGGGCACCGAGAAGGTGTGCCAGTTCTTTCACAAGCTCCATATCCTTCTCATTCTTGACACCTCTCCCCACTGCAATAATGGTTTCCGCATCGGATATGCTGACCTCTTTTTCTTTTGCTCGAACCTCGAGCACTTCAATTCTAGAAGCCAGTTTAGACTCCTCTATGCTGCAAAATACAATCTCACCTCGCGCATCAGTACTTCTTTCCATGGCATTCATCACCTTGTATCGCACTGTAGCCAGCTGAGGCCTTGTATTGGGTGTTTTGATCTGTGCCATGATATTGCCACCGAAGGCAGGTCTGATCTGTACAAGATCAGTGTTTTCTTTCATATCAAGCACAGTGCAATCTGCTGTGAGACCTGTTCTGAATCGCGCAGCGATTCTAGGTGCCAGAGATCTGCCTATGGTCGTTGCACCTACAAGAATCGAGGAAGGCTTCACTGTATTGATGAAATCCTCAAATGCCGCACTGTAGGGTTCAATTCTGAAATCTTTCAGTTCCTTGTGATCATACACAAACACCTTATCGGCACCATAATGAAGAAGTTCATCGGCCTTGGTTCCGATTCCGTGTCCGATGAAAAGTGCATATACAGGGAAATTCACTTTCGCTGCCAGTTCTTTCGCTTTTCCTAAAAGTTCCATGGTCACAGGATGAATGTCTCCATCCACATGATCCACATAGACCGCTATCCCTTTCCAGAGACTCTTGTCTATCTGCTTTACCATGGTTCCTTCAACGATTTCCATGACCCCTGCAGGTCCTTTATTCACACAGATTCTGCACATCTTGCAGTTTGAATTGATTTCCAGTTTGCCACTCTGCTCTTCCAGTGCATTGAATGGACAGATATCAACCAGTTCCATCAGATTTTTAGGCGTCACCAGATGATCGTTTACGATTAACTTTGCCATTTGTTATTCCCCCCTATACGAGTTTCAGTTCGATGAGTTTATTCGATGCGCTTTGCACCACTTCTGTGGAAGTTCCCCTGAACATTTCACGCTTGTCATTTGCTGTGGGTGGGAAGATCCTCTCCACCTGAGTCGGTGAGCCGTTAAGCCCGTACTTCATTTCATCCTGATCTTCAAAATCCTTGAATGAAAGTACTGTTATGGGTCTGTCCAATGTTGCCATCTTTCTTTTGTAAGACGGTAATCTTGGCTGGAAAATATCCTTCTCTACTGTAATCAGGCAAGGATACTTCACCGCAACAACCTCTATTGTGTTGGGCATGTCCATTTCCACTACGATGGCATCTTCTCTGTATTCAACGATTTTAAGGACATTGGCCACATGGGGAATATTAAGATATTCCGCCATTTCTGGACCAACTTGAGCTGTATCTCCATCTGTAGTCTGTTTTCCACAGATCAGAAGATCAAATTCACCAAGTTTTTTCACAGCCTGTGAAAGCGTATAAGAAGTTGCCAGAACATCTGCTCCTGCAAACTTACGGTCTGATATCAGTGCACCTGCATCAGCACCCATCATGAACGCTTCCTTGATCACGGCTTGAGCCTGATTGGGTCCCATGGTCATCGCTGTGACCGTTCCTCCCTGGTCCTCTTTGATTCTAATCGCCGTTTCTAGCGCATAAAGATCATAGGGGTTCATCTTGGAGTCCACACCATCTCTCTTAAGCACTCCTGTCTTTTCGTCTACCTCGACTTTATTGGATCCAGGCACCTGCTTGATACAAACTAAAATATTCATAATTCCCTCCTGCTATATTAAAAATAGTTATTATCCCAATAGTCCAATGAAGAGCGGCACCAGAATAACTGTGGCGATTCCAGCGATACCGATTGACAGTCCACTCATGGCCCCCTGGGTTTCTCCAAGTTCCATGGCCTTCGACGTTCCCACAGCATGGGATGCTGTGCCGATGGCTATACCCTGTGCCACCTCATCAGTAATCCTGAAAAGTTTCAGCAGTCCAGGTCCGATGACAGCTCCTGTAATTCCAGTGAGCACAATCACAGCAACCGATAAAGAAACGATACCCCCGATTTCTTTTGAAATCTCCATTCCGATGGCTGTAGTGACAGATTTTGGCAGCATGGAGACCGCAATACTCAGATCCACATCGAAAAGTCTCGAAAGGAGGATGACGCTCATGATTGATGTGGTGCTGCCTACCAGTATTCCCAGAAGAATGGGTACCAGATCTTTCTTCAGCAGTTCAATCTGCTTGTAGAGGGGAACTGCCAGCACAACTGTTGCAGGTCCCAGGAAAAACAGAATGAAACTTCCACCCGAATCGTACTGCTCCTTGGGAATACCGAATCCCATAAGAAAGAGTATAACCAGTATGATGGCAACCAGCAGTGGGTTAAGCAGCGGATTCTTTGTTTTTTTGCTCACGATGATTCCCACCTCAAATGCCACAACTGAAAGTAAGATTCCAAAAGCCGGTGTATTCAGTAGTGCGCTCATAAGGATTTCCTCCCCTGCAGCAGCTGGACTGTCCATCCCGTGACGCCCACCACTAGAATGGTGGAAATAATCACAATCATCATGATCGGGAGCCAGGCTCTTCCGATGACATCCAGACTGCTGATCAGACCTACCCCAGCCGGTACAAAGAGAAATGCCAGATGATCCAAAAGAAATTTAGAAATCAGTTCAATGTTCTCGATCCTGATCATTTTTGTCAGAAGTAGAAGGAACAGTATCACCATACCAATCACTGTTCCAGGAATATTGATTCCGCTGGCCATTCGAATCGCTTCCCCCACCAATAGAATTACAAGGATTGTTCCGAACTGTCGTAGTACTTTCACTTGATTCCCCCCTATTAATGTTTATGGTCTTATGGTCATTTGGTCTGACCAATTTATCCCGTTGAAAGAATAGTATCACATCAATGGAAACGTTTAAAGTATAGTTTAGAAAATATCAATGCCTTGATGAATCCTTGTTTCTCTCCGTTCCTCATGAACAGTGTGTCCGCTCCATGGAACTTATCTTAAAATTTGTTGCTTCTGGTTAAAACCAATCCAATATCCCGTTATATCGTTAATCATTTAACATAACGTAACATATATTCTTTTTTTGATATTCATTCTAGATATTCCCCTAATACAACAAAAAAAGCCTTTCCTTCATAAAAAGAAAAGCTTCTTGATTGTTATTATTTATTTTTGACCACTAGTACAGATCCATATGCTTGATGATCAGATTCATGTGCTCTTTCATGACCTTGGCAGCTTTTTTCTCATCATGAGCTTTCAGCGCATTATACATGTTCTCGTGATGTTCCAGCAGCACCATCTTATTTTCATCCTTGTTGATGATCGCTTCTCTTGCCTCTTTGATAAACGAATCCATCAGCGAAGATACTGCAGTCAGAACACTCATGATGAGATTATTGCCACTTGCTCTAGCAATGACATAATGAAGTTCCTTGTCCAGAATTACATTTTCCTTTTCATCCGGAAGACCTTTCATCTGCTCGACAATTTCTTTTAAACGTTCCAGTTCCGGTTCCGTGATGTTTTTGGCTGCAAGACGCGCAGTCTCGACTTCCAGAACTTTTCTCAGCTCCAGAATTTCAGAGTTTCTGCTGTTCTGCAGTACAAACATGAGCGAAAGAGGTTCAATGAGGTTTCCTTCGAAATTATCTTTGATATAGTTACCGCCACCTTGTTTGCTTTCAATGAGCCCGATAATCTGAAGCGCTCTTAAAGCCTCACGTACGGAGGTTCTAGATACCTGGAATTTTTCTACCAGTTCTCTTTCAGGAGGCAGTTTCTCCCCCTTTTTCAGTTCTCCACTGGTAATCATATATTTAATCTGCTCAATGAGCTGTTCATAAACCTTCGTATTCTTCACAGGAGTAAACATCATTACACATTCCTTTCTGTTCGTCAGGATCAGTCGTTCTGACTTCTTATCATACCAATTATCTCTTATCCACGATGAGTTTGCAATAAAGTTTCCCTGAAAATAAAAGGCTGCGAAGAATTCTCCGCAGCCTTTTACACTAAAATATTTTTCTAGTCCAGTCTTCACAGTTCCAGATATGCGTTGCGATATCTTCGAAGAACTCTCTTTCATGAGATACAAGAAGGATTGTCCCTTTGTATTCCTGCAGCGCTCTCTTCAGTTCATCTTTGGCATCCTGGTCAAGATGGTTTGTAGGCTCATCCAGAAGGAGTACATTGGCATCTCTGTTCATGACTTTTGCAAGCCTTACTTTTGCCTGTTCTCCACCGGAAAGAACCACCACCTTGGATTCGATGTGCTTTGTAGTGAGGCCGCATCTTGCCAGAGCGCTTCTCACTTCATACTGGTTGTATCCGGGATACTCCGCCCAGAAATCTTCAATACAAGTATTATAGTTGTCTCTTTCACCTTCCTGCTGGAAATATCCGAGTTCGATATTTTCACCGGTTTCGATGTCTCCACTAAATGGAGCGATCATGCCCATGAGGCTTTTAAGAAGCGTTGATTTACCCAGACCGTTGGCTCCGGTCAGCGCTACTTTCATGCCTTTTTCAAGATACACATTCACAGGTTTAGTCAGAGGCTCATCATAACCGATCACAAGGTTATCCGTTTCAAAGATGAGCTTTCCTGAGGTTTTTCCCATCTTGAAATCAAAGGTCGGTTTTGGTTTGTCCTTCATCAGTTCAATTTTATCCATCTTGTCCAGCTTCTTCTGTCTGGATTTCGCCATGTTGGATGTGGCTACCCTTGCTTTATTACGGGTGATGAAATCTTCTAGTCTGTTGATTTCCTGCTGCTGACGTTCATAGGCTGATTCCATCTGCTTCTTCTTTGCTTCGTAAACAAGCTGGAATTCATCGTAATTTCCCACATATCTTGATAGTTCTTTATTTTCCATATGATAGATGATATTTACGACCTCATTGATGAATGGAATGTCATGGGAAATCAGCATAAAGGCATTCTGATAGTTCTTCAGATAGACTTTCAGCCAGTCCACGTGTTCTTCATCCAGATAGTTTGTGGGCTCATCCAGTAGAAGAATATCAGGGGATTCCAGAAGCAGCTTTCCAAGGAGAACCTTACTTCTTTGTCCACCTGAAAGTTCATCCACTTTCTTGTCGAGTCCCACATCCTTCATTCCAAGACCTCTTGCTACTTCTTCCACCTTTGGATCGATGCTGTAGAATCCGCTGTTGTCCAGAATATCCTGCAGCGTACCCATGTCATCCATGAGTTTATAAAGTTCCTCTTCTGTGCAGCTTCCCATCTTATCCCCAATGGAGAAGATTTCCTGCTCCATATCAAAAAGATACTTAAAAGCGCTTTCCAGCACATCTTTGATGGTTGCACCTTTTTCCAGGCTCGCATGCTGATCAAGATACCCGACACGAACACGGTTCGCCCATTCTACCGTTCCTTCATCTGGCTCCAGTTTTCCGGTGACGATATTCATGAAGGTGGATTTTCCTTCTCCGTTGGCTCCGATGATCCCTACATGTTCTCCCTTGAGGAGTCTGAAACTCACATCTTCAAATATGGCTCTGTCTCCAAAACCATGACTTACATTTTTTACTGTTAAAATACTCAAATTTATTCTCTACCTCTTATTTCATATAATTCAGACAAAGGATCAGTCCTTTGTCATTTCATTCAGTTCTCTTCTTAGGATATCAAGAGATGCGATTGTTGCACGCACTCTGATTTTTTCTCTTCCACCGGTGAAATAGCGTTTATGGACTTTCACTTCACCTCTGATGCCAAGTCCGATATATACAAGTCCCACAGGTTTTTCTTCCGTTCCACCAGTTGGGCCTGCGATTCCTGTAGTGACAAGACAAAGCTCCGCGCCTGTTCTTTCAAACAGCCCTTCTGCCATTTCTCTGCAGGTTTCTTCACTGACAGCTCCATGCTGTTTCAGTGTCTCTTCCTTTACGCCTAGATACTTCACCTTGGATTCATTGCTGTAGGTCACAAAAGCCTCGTCTAAAACCTTCGACATGCCGCCTTCATAGCCTAAAAGCCTGGAAGCGATCATTCCACCCGTCACAGATTCTGCGATGGCAATGGATCTGTCATGAGCCACCAGTTCTCTTCCGATGACATCCTGGAGGGTATCCTCATCGACGCCGTAGATGTATTCTCCGATACGATTTCTGATTTCTTCTTCCATAGGTGCAATCATGGCACGAGCTTCCTCTTCCGTGGCTGCCTTTGCCGTGATTCTCAGAATGGCTTCCCCTTCTTTCGCATAGGGCGCCACTGTAGGATTGTTGCTGTCATCAAGAAGATCCTTCACCCTTGTGGCCATATCCCATTCCCCAAGACCGATGCATCGAAGAGTCTTCGAGATGATGGTGTGATCCATGAACTGCAAAAGGAAAGGCTTCACCTTATTCTCAAACATGGGGATCATCTCTTTAGGTGGTCCTGGAAGATTAATGATGTATCTGTTGTTTTCTCCAGGGATGATGCATCCCGGTGCGGTTCCATTCGGATTGTCTAATACGATGGAACCTTCAGGAAACATGGCCTGTTTCTGGTTCCCATTGGCCATGGCTCTGTCGTTATGCCTGAAATAGGATCTGATCACTTCATAGGAAGGTTCATGCAGAATAAGTTCTTTTCCAAGAACCATACCTGATACTTCCTTGGTGATATCATCGGGTGTGGGCCCAAGTCCTCCAGTGGTGATGATGATCTCAGATTCCTTCAAAGCATCCTGAAGCGCTTTTTTCAGTCTTTCTTCATTGTCTCCCACAGTGGTCTGCCGATAGATTCCGATGCCAAGAAGTGCCAGCTCCTTTGCCAGGTACTGCGCATTGGTATTGACGATGTCTCCTAATAGCAGTTCTGTTCCCACTGCCATGATTTCAGCATTCATTATTTCATCTCCATCTCATCAAAATGTCTGGTATCTCCATAAAGAAGGATTTCACTTTTATCCAGATCATGTACTCTGACCAGTGAAATACTGGCCTGTGCAACCACAGGTTTCGTCCAGAATTCTATAAATCCTTCGGAGGAGAAGTGACTCATGATTGCCTTCAGTGTAACTCCATGAGTCACAATGAGAACATTCCCGGAGGAATTTTCTTTCATGATTCTATCTAGCGCTTTCTTTGTACGAGAAAGTACTTCATCAAAATTTTCCCCTGTATTCTTCATAAACAGATGGGGTTTCTGCCAATAGTTCTCAAAATTCTCAGGCTCTCTTTCTTTGATCTGGGCTAAAGTTTTTCCTTCCCACTGTCCCATGTTCATTTCTTTCAATTCATCCATGAGCTCAATTTCAACCCCAAGTTTCCCTTTTGCTGAAATCGCTGTTTTCAATGCTCTTTCACTTGGGCTTGAATAGATTTTTTCTATGTCATACATCTTCACTGCATGATTCAGCTTCTGGCCTTGAAGAATTCCTTTTTCTGTCAAAGGAGAATTCAGCCAGCCCTGCAGTCTGCCTTCCGTATTCCATTGTGTTTCTCCGTGCCTTGTAATATAAATATTTAACATCTTTTCACCTGCCTGCTTTTTCTAACCAGTCTATTCTATCATAATACAAACCATTCACAAAACAATATTCCCTTGAAACCCTTTAGAAAAGAGTCTTTCCTCTTTTTCTCCCAAATAGTAAGGCTTCCTATCTGTTTTGACGATAGGAAGCCTTCAATTAAGTTCAGTTTACTTGATCAATTCTTCACTTTCAATGAGCGCAAGCGCAAGAGCACCCACTACGCCAGCTTCCTGTCCCAGCTCTGCTGGAAGGATTCTTGTAGCATCAAACATGAAATCAAAGCTTCGTTCTCTGGCGGTTTTTTTGATTTTATCGAAAAACAGATCTCCAATCTTCGATACGCCGCCACCAATGACGATGACTTCAGGATCGAAATTCACGATGAGATTGGCAATACCAATCCCCATATACATGAATGCATTGTCAAGAATCTCAATGGCGACTTCATCTCCTGCAAGGTATGCCTGATGAACCTCATAACTTGTTATTGGTTCCTCATCTTTTAGAGATGTCTCTCTGCCCTCAAGAACTGCTTCCTTCGCTCTTTTGGCAATGGCAGTACCCGACGCCAGCGCTTCAAGGTCTCCGAATTTACCGCAGTTGCACTGATGTCTGCTGAAAGGTTCGATGGTCATATGTCCCACTTCCAGTGCATTGGATGTATTCCCTCTGTAGGGCCTGCCGTTAAGGATGGCTCCACCGCCCACACCAGTTGAAACAGTGATGTAGATCATATGCTTTGTACCTTTACCAGCGCCGAAAGTATACTCTCCGATGGCGGCGGCATTGGCATCATTATCTAGATAGGTCTTTATACCGAACATTCTTTCAATGGGTTTCACTACATTGTAGTTTTTGAATGGAAGGTTAGGTGTTGTGATAATGGTTCCTTTTTCAGCGTCTAGAGGACCTGGTGAACCGATTCCAATGGCTCTGACTTCATCTGCATTCAGTTTAGAAGCTTCCAGCACCATGGAGATGGATTCGAAAACTCTTTCCATTACAACTTCTTCACCTAAGTGGGAACCCGTGGCAAGAGTGGTTTTTTCGATGATTCTTCCAGTTAAATCGCTGATGGCAGTGGTGATCTTCGTTCCACCAAGATCCACACCGATAACATATTTTTTCATGATAATCCTCCGTTTAAACTTTATTTCATTTGTAATTATTATAGCATGACAGAAGGATATGACCTACGAGAGGCTGTAATTTTATCAGCCAAAAGAGATTATATCTCTGCTCCGCTTATTAATAGATCAGGATCATGTCTCAGTAAGATGGATTCCTCTGAGTTTATTTGTTCCAATCCACCTGCTTATTTTGAGACTGATTCCTTCAATGATTCCTTCTTCTTTAAAAAAATAACATCAATGAATGTAATTCCAAACGACACGCCTAAAGCACTGGAAAAAATGCGAAATGCATCTATATCGGAAGGCCTGATCAGATAATCAAACCCAAAGTTCAAAATGCTGATCAGGATGAATAAGCCGAGGAACTTAAGGATCTTCCTTCCTATTTCAGTCCATCTCATCTTTCTTGAATTCATAATCGTGACGATGGGAATATACAGAAGCATAAAGAAAGCCAGAAAAACGTACCCAAAGAGGAAATTGTAAGCCATGCTGCCATCCGCATCGCTATATACAATGACCATTGCACCTACTGTTCCAACAGCAAACAGCACGTAAAGAATTTTTGTAAAAATAAGTACTTTGTCTCTTTTCATTTATGCTCCAATCGTCGAATCTATCTCATTTCTTTTCTTGTTTCAATTGTCTGCTCTTATCCCACTATATATTAATATCATATTCATTGTACACTGTATCACTTCATTTTCAAGATATATTTTCAGCAGATTCAGTCAAAGGTTGTCTGTTCTGAGTCCTTGAACAGAGTTTTCACTTCTCCATTGACAACATCGTCATTGGCAATGATCTATCCCCTGAAATATTCAGCAACTGAAAAAGGAGAGGAGTTCATTTTCATGAGCTCCTCTCCCTGATATTCTCTTTCTTGTCTT
>DATIRH010000136.1:0-1838 GCA_035469845.1 Proteiniclasticum sp.
CTTCATATCCTTGATTCGATCATGGAGACCAACTGAAACTGATAAAAGTATCTATAGCACTTATAACTTGCAAAGTAGGTGTACCATGAAATATTACATCAATGCGAAAGGGATATTAGGGCTCAAAACGAATGTGGATCGAGTGAATTGGGTATATGGTAGTGAAGCTCCCCAAAGCAGCGAAGAAGAGTTTAGAAACTGTAAAATCAAAGTCAATCTTTTAGTGAAGAAGACAAAAGATACTTTTGATCATGATTTTTCGAAAGCGAAGCTGGATAGGTTCAATTACTTCTATGCGGCCAAAGACAGGAAGAAGATTTATTATGAAAGAGATTTTCTATTTCGTACGAAACTTAGATATTCTGTGGAAATTATAGATGAGCATACTGTGAATCTATCGGTTAATGAAAATTATTTCAGATATATCAAATACAAATTTATGAATATTCATTCTATCGGCTATATTATGACCGATATCGTTTCAGGTCTGCTTCTACTGAATGGCTACGCCACCCTGCACTGTTCCGCGGTTAGCATAGAGAGCAAAGGAACCCTTATCTTCGCACCGCCGGGTACAGGAAAGACAATCACAGCCCTAAGGCTATGCGAAGACCGTAATGTGAAGTTCATGTCTGAAGATATCGCAATTACCGATGGTGTAAACCTCTATGCTGTTCCCTGGACAAGTACCTTCAGATATTACCATCACCATAAACAATCAAGGCGTGAAATGATGATCAGTAAAATCAGAAAGCTGGTTCCTGTATTTCAACTGATATCCGTCAGAAAGAAATCTGCTTCAGCGTTCTTTGAAGAACTTTCATTTGTAGAGCGTTCAACCATAAGCAGGCTGATCCTTTTATCCAGTGGAGAAGTTGATGCTATACAGAAAATAGATGATGTGAAAAGACAAATCCTGAATTTGAACAGATACGAATTCAATTATGATAAGGCACCGACAATGCTGGTTTTTCATTACTTTAATCCGGATTTCGATCTGGAGAAAATGAGTCGATCTGAACAAAGCATCGTTTTAAAAATGACATCAGATTCTGAAGCGTTTCTTGTCTCATCAGCAAATGCGCTGGAGTATGCATCATTAATCAGAAAAATCGTAAATACAGATTCTGAAGAAGTTCAGGTCTTGAAGTGATCTTTTTCGAAAGAAGGTATGGGGTGGTCAAAGATGAAACTGTTATTTATAGGTGGCGTTTTCCCTAAAGATAAGGAATCGGAATACTATGATAGTGCAAGGAGCAGTTTTCAAGCTGCGGCAAATGCCTGGCAGTGGAATGTGATTGAAGGGCTGGAAGATAATCTGAGTGACAGCATCGATATCCTCAATGCTGTTTTCCTTGCCCCCTTTCCCTATGGAAATAAGAAGGTATGGGAAAAATCCTATGAATGGAAGCATTCAAAGGGTTCTAAGGATTATAATATTTCGTTTCTGAATCTGTTCATGATAAAAAACATTTTCAGGGAAATCAATCTGAAAAGACAGTTGAGATACTGGATCAGAGAAAACAAAGACGAAGAGCTGATTGTCATGGCTTATTCGCCTCACGTGCCTTTCCTTTCATGTCTGAAGCTTGCGCGTAGGAAGAATGCCATGACCTGTCTTATCCTGCCGGATCTTCTGAAGTTTACGGGCACGGCGTATCGGGATAACAAAGTATACCAGATGATCAAGAAGTTCGAAGTGAAGAGATTTTACGATACGCTGAAATCTGTTGATAAGTTTGTTCTTTTTACAGAGGCGATGGCTGAAGATATCAGCATAGAAGATCACTACATCATCATTGAAGGAATTGCTGATCCATCACTGGCAAACTCAAGTT
>DATIRH010000137.1:0-1960 GCA_035469845.1 Proteiniclasticum sp.
AAGACCTTAGTGGAGTGAACCACGTACAGTGCACGAGAGATCCCCTCTTTTTCCAGCAGATCATATCCTCTTATTACCAGTTCCTTCTGATATTCCTTGGTTTTCTTGGCTGTTTCCCCACCCAGGATGGTTTCTTTCATGATGGCATGATGAAGTTCTCCCGTGAAATGAGAGGATATATCCTCAATGGCACCGGACCGTATGAGCATCATATGCGTATGGGAACCCGGTGAAATCATCACCTGCACTTTGTCTTCATTCAGGTAGCCTAGTCTGAGAAGACCCATCACTTCAATTTCTTCTCCTCTGGTATTGCCCATGAGCTGCACATTTCCTAGGTGAAGCCCTTCTTTGGGGCTTCTTGTTTTCGCTCCTGGAATCAGCTTAAGCGGCCTATGGAAAAAAGATTCCTCCTGGTGCACATATACATGTTCATAGAGAGATTCTTTATAGATCGGCGTTTCCAGATGCGGGACTTCTATGATGCCGAAAGGATTGGTGATCATCCCTGAAAGATAGATTTCATGGATATCCCCATCCTTTAAGCTGTTTCTCCTGAGAATGTCATCGTACCCTTCTTTCAGCTTCTTCAGAAGGACTCCTCGATCTCCGGAAATGGCCGAATCCCTTGTACCCACCTCTAGAAAAATCTGATCCAGAACTTCCTGCTTCTTCAAGAGATAAATACGCGTATTGGTTGTACCCGAATCATAATATACTCTAATCATTTTCTCTGACCTCCATGGATGTGGCCTTATAAAGGGCCAGATACCGCTGATAGCGATTTGCGAGCTTCCTGTGGGCATCAATGTCCGGATAGATGATCCGGTCTGATAGAGAGTCATACTTCTCCTCATTGAACGGCACGTGAAGAAGCTCTGCGCCAAGATAGACACCGCCCATGAGCGAACTGTGTTCCATTTTGCTCACGGTCATGGGAATGTTGAAAAGGTCCACACAAAGCCTGGTCCAGTGTTCCGAATGAAGTATTCCACCGGAAAGCATGACCTTTTTTGGCACCCCGTTGATTTCAGATATGATTTCATAACACTGGTAGAGGTTGAATAAGACACCTTCAAGCACCGCCTGATACATATCGTAGCGGGTATGCTCCGGTTTCAGATCCATGAACCCCCCGAATCTTCCATCTTCCCAGCCAGGGCTTCTCTCCCCGAATAGAAAGGGCAGAAATACCGGAAGTTCCTCTCTTCCAGAATAACCCGCTTCGATCTCCTCATAGGTGGTGCCGGGCTCGAACATTTTCTTCTTGAACCAGTCCACACAGTTGGTGGCTCCTGAGGTGGCCGCCCCGCTGATCCACTTCTGTGGAGAGCGGTAGCACCAGGTGCTGGGTTTTTCCGGAATAACAGGTTTATCCGAGGAAAGGCGAATGGCTCCTGAGGTTCCCACAGAGAAGGTCATGATCCCATTTTCAATGGCTCTTGAACCCACCTGGTTGAATCCGCCGTCTGCCCCTGAAGGAATCACAGGAATTCCCGCATGAAGCCCCAGGGTCACCGCCGCTTCTTTGGTCAAAGGAAAAGTATCCTTATACGTAACGATTCTTCCTAGTTGCGAGCGGTTGATGCCGATGAGTTCCAGCACCTCATCATCGTAGTCCACCTCATGGGTGTTCATGAGTCCGCTGCCTGAAACCATGGAATCCAGCACCACATGTTCTCCTGTAAGGCGGTAGGTGTTATAGGTTCCTTGTCCCATAATGAACTTATTTCTGAAATCTTCTCCTTCTTCCCGCATCATCAGCAGCTTGAAAGAAGGGTAGATGGCACTGACCATACAACCGGTACGCTGATAGTACCAGGATGTAAATTCCTCATCTTTTCGAAGCTTTCTGCAAAGCGGCGAAGCCTGAGTATTGGACCACACGTATACCGGGGTCACAGGCTTTCTGTTCTCATCTGTAAGCATGACACTGTGCCAGGCTCCACTTAAAACAATG
>DATIRH010000138.1:0-1925 GCA_035469845.1 Proteiniclasticum sp.
GTGTATGATTCTGTCAGCACTTCAAAATCCCCTGTTACTTCAGGCACCTCATATTGCGGAAATAGTATACCTGGCAGTGCTGCGATTAAGAACATCATAAATAAGGCAATTTCCTTTAAGGCAGTCCGTCCTGTGCTATAAGGCTTCTGTCCATAGTTTTTTCTCCACAATCTGATTGCGCCGATGGCAGCTAAAATTGACAGCAGTGCAAAAAGAGAATACCATCTGAAACTCCACTCAATGATCGAAGTAAGTATTCCTCCTGTAAATAACGCCCAGGCAGTAATTCTAACGACGCTTCTCACTTTGTTCTGATTCTTTCCGGTTCTGACAGCGTAAAAAGTAAATGCGACCTCAATGATCAGTGCAACAATTAGTATAAAATAACCCATGTTAATCCCTCACTTTCAAATTTATGATTTCATCATATACTGTTGAAAATCAGTTACAAGGGCCTAAACGCTATGGTGCATATTTCTAAAGGTAAGTTGCAAAAAAGAACAGGTAAGCTGAAAGTTGAATTCAGCTTACCTGTTCTTTATTCTTAAGGATGTTTAACTTTTTGATCTTATTGTTGATTTTATTTGCTGTCGCTACGTCTTTTCTATAGGTGATGAATCGCACCATAATGTATATTATAAGAATCTGCACTGCAAAGGCGACAAACTCCTTCCATCCTGATACGATCCCGATGAGACCGGCATAAGTGAGTATGACCACCTCGAGGAGTATGAAATGTATGAAAGATCTAAGGTGCTTCTTTTCTTCTGTGAGCTCCGACCTTGACCATAGCACAATACCAGGTAGGTCACCAATCGCTGCAAATGTCATCGTCAAAAGAATATAATCTCTATTGATTGTGTCCTCTGGAGCAAGAAACACGGTTCCAATGATGAGTATGCCAAATATAATAAAGTAATCCTTGATGAGCAGCCTGATCAGTTCTGAAAACTTCATGTTTTTCTCCCCCTTACATCCCTAATTTATTTTTCAGCATCGGAACGTATTGCCTGGACACTAGCACTTTTTCTCCGTTTTCCATTGTCGTCTCAAATCTTCCGCTGAAGGAAGGTTTGACATGAGATATTTTCGTGATGTTCACGATGGTGGATTTTGATGCCCTGAAAAACCTGTTCTGGTCACAGATCTGTTCCAGTTCATAGAGCTTCTGCTTGCACTCATAGATTTCTTTCCGGCAGTAAATAAACACTTTATTGTCCACAGATTCAAAATAATATACATTGGATAAGTCCAGCTGATAGATGGAGCTCCCATTATAACCAATGAGGCTATTCTTCTGTGTTTTCAGCTTATTCATCAGGTCTATAATCTCATCATTTACCTCATAACACCTGATGATCACTTCTTCTTCCTCATGAGACCTTATATTTTCTATTGATATTTTCACGACACCAACTCCTGTAATTAATGAGCACAAGCAAATTCCAGTCTATATATGTAACTGATTAGTCTTTACTGTTCTGTCAAAGGACGCTTAAAGAAATGAGTAGATCTCTCCATCAAAGCGAGGACAACACAGGCTGTGCCAAACAAGATACTTTCAACGATAAACAGCTCTGTACCAAATCGGTCCCACAGGAAAAAATGCGAGGCTATGTTTATTGTGAGATGCCATAAGCTCATAAGGAAAAGATTCCCAACCGTCCTGTTATAGACCCAGGTCATGAGAATGGACATTTCGATGATCGTAATCGTATATAGAAGAAATCCTGTAATGCCACCTGTAAAGTTCAGATGCCAGACACCCCATAAGACACCAACAATAATACTGCTGACAAATGGTGTATGCTTTTTCTGTAGGTTCGGCAGTAAGAATCCTCTCCACCCGATTTCTTCTGCTGTGCTGCCAATCAGCATGGCTAGAAAACTTATCCCGTAGAATGAGGTGCTTCCTGTCCATGGAA
>DATIRH010000139.1:0-3905 GCA_035469845.1 Proteiniclasticum sp.
TGGATGTTCTATGAATAACGAGTGGATGCTTTTTCTGTCCATCTGAATCCACGTAGGTCATATTGAATCTTTCAGGGAGTGCAAAGTCAATCTGCACTGTGATGATGGTGTCTTCTTTTCCATGGACATTTTTCATCTGAAGATCAAGCTTTGGACCATAGAAAGCCGCTTCTCCTTCTGCTTCAACATAATCAAGACCTGAATGGTCGAGTATTTCTCTCATTGCATTCTGAGTGCTTTCCCATGCTTCAGGGTTATTGATGTATTTATGAGTATCATTAGGGTCCCACTTTGAAAACCTGTAGGTGATGTCTTCTTTGATACCCAGTGTTTCCATCACATAATTTGTGAGATCAAGTACACCTCTAAATTCTTCTTCCAACTGATCAGGTCTAACTATGAGATGACCTTCTGAGATTGTGAATTGTCTAACTCTGGTAAGTCCGTGCATTTCACCTGAAGATTCATTTCTGAACAGTGTTGAAGTCTCCCCCATTTTCACTGGCAGGTCTCTGTAGCTGTGCTGGTCAGAGTTATAGATTGCGAACTGGAATGGGCAGGTCATCGGTCTTAATGCCATGACCTCACCTTCGACATCGTCACCGAAAAGATCGCCATGTCCATGAGGATCCTGACACATGATAAACATGCCATCTTTATAGTGATCCCAGTGTCCTGAGATTTTAAACAGGTCTGATTTTGACATCAGCGGAGTCTGTGTGAATTCATATCCGCGGCTTTCTTCTTCATCTTCGATAAATCGCTTCATGACCTGCAGGATTTTTGTTCCGTTTTTCTTGAATAGTGGAAGTCCTTGTCCGATGAGATCAGAGGATGTGAAGATGTTGAGTTCTCTGCCTAACTTGTTGTGGTCACGCTTCTTCGCTTCTTCAATCATCGCCAGATGCTCATCCAGCTCATTCTTCTTAGGGAAGGATGTGCCATAGATTCTACTAAGCATTTTATTCTTTTCAGAACCTCTCCAGTAGGCTCCAGCAACCTGTGTAAGCTTAAATGCTTTAACAGGCTTTGCGGATGCCAGATGTGGTCCTGCACATAAATCTACGAATTCACCCATCTTATAGAAGGATAGTATTTCGTCTTCAGGAAGATCGTTGATCAGCTCTACTTTATAAGGTTCATCGATTTCTTCCATCAGTTTCAGTGCTTCGTTTCTGGGAAGTGTATACCTTTCTACTTTCAGATCATCCTTGACGATCTTCTTCATCTCGGCTTCAATTTTTGTAAGATCTTCTGCTGAAAAACTTCCTTCTTTGTCGAAATCATAATAAAACCCATCTTCAATAGCGGGTCCGATTGCAAGTTTCACTTCTGGGAAAAGCCTCTTGACAGCTAAGGCCAGAATATGTGATGAAGTATGTCTGAAAGCATGCTTTCCGTCTTCATCGTCAAAAGTTCTGATTTCAAGATCGCAGTCTTCATTCAGTTCATAACGGATGTCCACTCTCTTTCCATTTACGCGTCCTGCCATGGCAGCGCGTCCAAGGCCAGAAGAAATAGCGTAGGCTACATCCAGCACAGTCGAGCCTTTTTCTGCTTGGATTACATTTCCATCTTTTAGTTTTAGATTGATCATGATATCTCCTCCAATAAAATAAAATAGACCCGTCCCGGAAAGGGACGAGTCATCGTGGTTCCACCCTAATTAAAAGCAACAATCTGTTACTTTCGCTTAATGCCTTAACGCAGCAAACGCAGATACTTATACTTTCGTCTTCGTATTGCACTCCCAGGTGGTTTTCCTGATTTTCATCCTAAGTTGCTTACAGCCAAGGCAACCCTCTCTTTAAAGATTCCAGTCAGTACTCTTCCTGCTCATTGTGTTTTTGTTTTTTATTGACTTAATTATATCCAATAGGTTCCCTCCCGTCAACTTTGTAGGTACATTAATTCCTGTGTACGTCTTCTAAAAGTTATCAAGAAGTGCTATAACCGAAATGAAGAATAAGATATAATGGTAATAACAGGATAAGGAGGTCTTACAGATGTTGACAATAAAACTTCATTTCCCTAGATGCAGCGGATATGAAAGAAAAAACCGCTTGATTAAAAGTATCGTTTATCGTGTGGGTGGAAGATTCTCACTTGAAGACCGGGATGTAAGAGTCATGTTTTATGAATCGGAGCTTCGTTCGGATATGGAATCTGATCTAGGTGATTTTATTCATATCGACGTAGTATCATGCCCTTCTCTTTCACTAGAAGAGAAGAAAGCCCTTGCAAAAATTTTAAAGGATGAAATCAACATTTTTTCAGGAACAAAAGTGGATGACGTATCCATCTTTATTATGAACACGGATTGTGATTCCTATTTCAAGTAAAAATAGTCTATAATTATCAATCCACAACAGATTTTTTCATTGATAAGAGATCAGCCTAAGGCTGGTCTTTTTTCTTTCCATACTATTATTCAATAGTTTCTTAATCGCTTCCATTATATGAGGTTTCGTCTTCGAAATCTTAAGTGTTTCACTCCTTCTGAATAAATTCATACTGTTTTAGTCGGTAAAATTTCAATCAGGTAAACGGGATTCAAATAGGGAATCCGAAAATTAAATGATAAAATATTATCATTTAAAGAAACATTTTCAAAAGGTCTTAAATTTCTTGATAATACAGGTATGCATCTATATAATGAAGGGTGTTTGGTAATTATTTAACAAGGGGGAGCGAAAATGTGTACATTGTCTCAGAATCCTAAAATTCAAGAATTGGATGATTTTATAGTAAAAATCAATGCGAAAGAATCAGATCTAATTGAAGTTCTACATCATTCTCAAAATCTGTTCGGTTATATTTCAGAAGACCTGGTGGATCATATCAGTAAGAAAATCGGTGTTCCAAAGTCAAAGATCTTCGGGGTAGTAAGTTTCTACTCCTACTTCACAACAGAGCCTAGAGGAAAGAACGTGATCAATGTCTGTATGGGTACCGCATGTTTTGTACGTGGTGCTGATAAGATTTTAAGAGAATTTGAATCACAGCTCAGAATGAAATCAGGAGAAACCTCCATTGATAAAATCTTTACGATTGATTCCTTGAGGTGTGTCGGCGCTTGCGGTTTGGCACCAGTTGTTATGGTCAATGACAAAGTATATGGCAAGGTCGAAGCCAAAGATGTACATAAAATCATCAGCGAATGTGAGGTATAAGATGCTGAATAGTATAGATGATCTGAAAAGAGTTAAAGAAGAAAGTCAGGGCCTGCTGTTTTTAAGAAAGAATGCAGGTGTCGCAGGACCCAAAAGAGAAATCCTCGTCTGTGGAGGTACTGGTTGTCACAGCTCAAAAAGTAAAGAAATCGTTGAAGATTTCAGCCGTGAACTGGAGAAAAGAAATCTCACTGACAAGGCAACCTGTCACATCACCGGATGTTTTGGTTTCTGTGAAAAAGGACCGATTGTAAAAATCTTCCCGGATGATGTTTTTTACACAGAAGTGAAGGAAGACGATGTGGATGAAATCATTTCGAAGCATATCGTTGAAGGTCAGATGGTCGAACGTCTTTTATATATAGATCCGAAAAGTAAAGAAAAAATCGATACGCAGCATCACATGGATTTCTATAGAAAACAGAATCGTATCGCCTTAAGAAACTGCGGTCTCATCGATCCTGAAAAAATCGAAGAATACATTGCAAATGACGGTTATCTTGCATTTGCTGAAATCATCACAACAAAACAGCCCATCGACGTGGTTGATACGCTGAAAGAATCTGGACTAAGAGGCCGTGGCGGCGGAGGGTTCCCTACTGGTTCCAAATGGGGAATGACGCTGCGTAGCAAGGGCGATGAAAAATACATGATCTGTAATGCCGATGAAGGAGACCCAGGTGCATTTATGGACAGATCCATTCTCGAAGGAGATCCTCACAGCATCATAGA
>DATIRH010000140.1:0-5384 GCA_035469845.1 Proteiniclasticum sp.
TGGGGATTTGTTGGAGGATTTGGTGTACTAGCTGGGTTCCTTATTCTTTCTTACTACTCCGTAGTTGGTGGATGGGTAATGAAGTACATCATTGCTTCTTTCACAGGTATTGGCGCTGATAAAGCAGGGTATTTCTCTAACTTTATCGCATCACCAGTTGAGCCGATCATCTATCATCTTATTTTCATGGGACTTACAGCAGTAATCGTTATTCGTGGTATTTCCGGAGGTATCGAAAAAGCGGCCAAAATTATGATGCCTGCACTGTTCGTACTTCTGCTGATAACAGTAATAAGATCCGTTACGCTGGATGGCGCAATGGAAGGGATCAAGTATTTTATTACTCCTAATTTCTCGGAAATCACACTTAAGGTTGTAATTGCTGCTCTTGGCCAGGTATTCTTCTCACTGAGTTTAGGTATGGGTATCATGGTTACTTATGGTAGTTACTTAAACAAAGAAGAAGATCTTGAAAAGGATGCATTCCTGATTCCATCACTGGATTCATTGGTTGCTATCCTGGCTGGTTTCGCACTTCTTCCAGCGGTATTTGCATTCGGATTTGAACCTTCAGAAGGACCTGGACTTATGTTCATCACCCTTCCTGCAGTATTTGAAGAAATGCCTCTTGGTATGCTCTTCTCCGGACTCTTCTTCCTGCTGGTATTCTTTGCAGCTCTGTCTTCCTCCATTTCACTGATGGAAGTTACAGTTGCCTTTGGTATTGACCAGTTCAAGTGGAGCAGAAAAGCATCTACAATCTTCTTTACAACACTGATGTTCATCATCGGTATTGGTGCTTCCTTATCCATGGGTGCATGGAGCGATTTCCTTATTCCTTGGATCGATGGTAATTCCTATGGAATATTCGATTTCCTTGATGTATTCACATCTTATTATCTGTTACCAGCTGGTGGACTCCTTGGTGCTATCTTTATCGGATACATCTGGGGCGTGCCAAATGCTGTTAAAGAAATCAAGATGGGTAGCCCATTCAGGACTGAAAAACTTTGGTCGGTACTGATCAAGTATGTAGTTCCGGTTCTAGTATTTATAATCTTACTTTCCACAACGGGGCTTTTAGATAAGATCCTCGGTCAGTAAAAAACTGCTACTTAGTTAAGTAAAAAAAATATATCTAACATAAAAGACTCCGGTTGTGAAACCGGAGTCTTTTGTATTGAAAAAGGGGCTTAGACAGCCACCTTGATTTGATCAGCTATTCTAGACGAAACGTACATCCAGAGTCATTTTATATAAATATCTGAATTTCGATAAATAGTTCTTTAGTTCATCCTGTTTAAAAATCGGATTAAGTTTAGTATGCACTTCCATGATCATCGCTGTTTCTGTCAGGGTTATGCTCTTAATGGTGGTTTCGTTTGAAACACCATGATTAAGCGCTTCCGCAATCTTAATGAGGATGCCTAGCATCTCAATGACTTTGATGTCTCTAGCCGAAAGAATTTTTTTATTGAAAAACTCTTTGAGCAGATCATTTGCTGAAAAAATCGATGCAGAGGAAGCTGCCATCAGAATCTGCTTCTGGCTTAAGCCATTGATGGGGGCATTTAAAATGCTGTAGAAGGTATTTCTGTCTCTTTGAAAATAATTGATATTTGTTCCGATATCAAAGAGATAGGTAGCGGTTTTGAGCACTTTCCCATTGCCCAGAAGCTGGGGAAAGTTTTTACAAAGGGCGGAGTACATGACACGGACAAGTTTAAACAGATCCTTGCCTTCATATCCTTTGTACATATGATTTTCGATGATGTTGTCTAGAGAGAATTCAAGAACATCATGCACTCTTTTATTTCTGCCTAATAGATGCTCGAAAAGCAGTCCGTCTCTTATGCCTGCATTGGAGACAAAGAGTTTCCTGGAGTTCTGATATTTCATCAATACATTCAATGTGGCTAGGGAACCGATAAAGATGTCTTCCCGGTCTCGGCTTAATCCGTAAATACGTTTTACAGTACCATCGATGTAGTCACGAACAAGATCATAGATGGTTTCCACATCTCTTTGCTCCATGCTGTAATTATGAGAAATGAACATTGCATTATCTTTTCTGAAACGGTCTATTTTTCCTAGGGTTCTGATTGAACCTCCAATCCCAACTATAGGAAGGCCTCTTGCATTTTTCAGCCAAGAAATATTTCTGAAAGCCTGCTTCAGATGGTTATGCAGATTCTGTTCATCTTTTTTGTTTTTCTTCAGATTGAACTTTTCTGTAAGTACAATGCTGCCGAAGGGGATAGATATGGATTCCTGAAGGATTTTATCCTGAATAAGCGCTATTTCAGTACTGCTTCCTCCAATATCAACCATCAGACAATTATCCAGGTCTATGGTGTTGACGGTGGCGTAATAATCATAGAAGGCTTCTTCTTCGCCGGATAAAATACGGATATTATTTCCTAATGCAACTTTCGCCCGAGTCAGGAAATCTTCTTTATTTTTGGCTTTTCGTATGGCTTCAGTAGCTACTGCTATGACGTCAGTGACATCCTTGGAATCCATGTATTCCTTGAAATACTGCAGCACTTTTATACCGAAGTCAATTCTGTCTTTATTCAGATGTCCGTCTGACATGTCCTGTCCGAGTCTTGCAGACTGCCTGACTTGCCCGACGACAATATAGTTTTTTCCGTGAACTTCATATATGACAAGTCTCATGGAGTTTGAGCCTATGTCTATAATTCCTACTCTCATTGCTTCTCCTCTCTTTAGTTCTGACTAAGATTAATTTCTTCTATTATATAACTAAAGAGACATGTTTCACAAAATTATTGAGAAATAAGATTTTCAACAGCCGGAAATGTCTAAAACACTGGATTTGTTACAATTAAGTCGTAATTTTAATATAATTTTGGATTCATAATAAGTTATAATAGAAATATATAACAAAAGAAACCGAAGAAAGGGTTGTAAATATGGATCAGTATCAATCAGCTCCAAAGGATTTTATTAATAGAGAACTGAGCTTTCTTGAATTCAATCATCGTGTATTAGAAGAAGTGAAAGACATAAACAATCCTTTACTGGAACGTTTAAAGTTTGCAGCGATCGTAATTTCGAATCTGGATGAATTCTACATGATTCGATATGGTACCTTGTCCGACCAGATTCACGCAAAAATCTACAAACGTGATTCTTCTGGAATGACGCCCAAAGAACAGACCTTGGCCATCAATAAGCGTACAAGGGTTTTATTGAGTGACCTGTACGAACTGATCAATGGTGATATAAAAAAAGAACTGAAAAAGCTGGGAATAGAGTTCCTGAATCATCAGGAACTGGATGAAGAACAGACGGCTTTCATAGATAAGCTCTACATCAACAGCATTTATCCGGTCCTTACACCCATGGTGGTGGATTCAACCAGACCATTTCCGCTCATCACTTCCGAAACACTGAATATTGCTGTTCTTCTGGAAGATAAAAAATCACTCGAGAATCATCATATAGGCACAATACAGGTTCCCAATGTGCTTGACCGGTTCTACTATCTGCCCGGTGGCAAAGGAGAAAACAAAAAATATATCATGCTTGAGGAAATTCTGAAGCTTAAAATACAGGATCTGTTCAATGCTTTTGATATCTTAGGTTATTCCTGTTATCGTATCAGCAGAAATGCAGATCTGGAATATAATGAAGAAGAGGCAGATGATCTTCTGGAAGTCATTAAAGAGACAATCATGCTCCGTAAGTGGGGGAATGTAATCAAGCTGGAAGTAGAAGACAATGTTTCTGGTGAACTGCTTGAATACCTGATGGATGAATTTGAAATTACTGAAAATAATGTATTTAAGATTAATGGTCCATTGGATTTAAGATTCCTGCATAAAGTCAGTTCGCTCCCTGCAGATGATTCATTAAGATTTAAAGAGATCATCCCACTTCCTGTTCCTGAACTCCTTGTCCATGATGATCTTTTTCAGTCCATTGCGCACAAGGATGTTCTTTTGCATCATCCATATGACAGTTTTGCCACAATCATCAAACTGATCACGCAGTCAGCCATTGACCCTGATGTACTGGCAATCAAACAGACTCTTTACAGAGTGTCAGGCAATTCACCTATTGTAAAAGCGCTGGCTGAAGCTGCAGAGAATGGAAAACAGGTCACAGTCCTTGTTGAACTGAAAGCCCGATTTGATGAGGAAAACAATATCAACTGGGCCCTCAGGCTTGAAAAAGCAGGATGTCATGTAATTTACGGTGTGACCGGTCTGAAAACCCATTGTAAGGCGCTTCTGATCATCAGACGAGAAAATAATGAGATTAAACGATACTTTCATGTAGGCACAGGAAACTATAATGACATTACAGCGAAGCTCTATACAGATGTATCCCTTGTAAGCTGTAATGGAGAACTGGCTAAGGATATCTCCGACATCTTCAACAGACTGTCCGGGCACTTCAGATATGATAAAATGAGACAGGCAACCGTAGCACCAGAAGATATGCGTGACAAGTTCACTGAACTTATCGAGAATGAAAGAAAGCTTGTCAAAGATGGGAAAAAGGGTCTGATCATCGCGAAAATGAATTCTCTGGTGGATAAAGATATCATTGAAAAACTTTATGCCGCATCAAAAGATGGAGTGGAGATCGAGCTGATCATTCGAGGAATCTGCTGTCTCAGACCGGGCGTGAAAGGAATAAGTGAGAACATCACGGTTCGTTCTATTGTAGGAAGATTTCTAGAGCATTCCAGAATATTCTATTTCCATAATAACGGTGAAGAGGACATGTACATCGGAAGCGCTGACTGGATGGAGAGAAATCTGAACAAGCGAATAGAGCTGCTTATACCAATCCATAACGCTGAAGCAAAGCATAAACTCAAGACCATCCTGGAGTATAATCTCAAGGATAACGTGAAAGCCAGAATTCTACAGTCCGATGGAAGTTATAAGAGCGTTCACACAAAGGACGAACCTTTTAACTGCCAGGAGGAACTCATCATCAGAACACAGAAAAAATTCACCAAGTATAGAAAGAGACTGGTAAAACTTCAACAAGAAGGTCATTATTCAACATAAAAATTGGGGGTAATCATATGAAAATCAAACTGAACACAAAGTATCCTGAACACGACGAACTGGTAGAAAGACTGTCTCAGGAACTACCTGAACTCATAATACTATCTAAGGAAAGAGAATGGGGAGAACAGAAACCGGCATTTAAGTTCAAGAAAACACTATACGAATTTGATACCATTGAGGAATTCATGAAACAGGCGAAAAAGATCCTGAAAATGACGGACAAAGACTTTACAAAAAAGACTAAACTGCACGTGGATGACGTTGAACCAAACGAAATGGGAGAAATCAAACGGGTTGAAGAACTTGTTCTTGAAATCCCTGTAGAGCAAT
>DATIRH010000141.1:0-2843 GCA_035469845.1 Proteiniclasticum sp.
TTTGTAATTGCATCTCAACACTCTACATTAATAGTGATACTGTTACGAATTATTGAGAAGATGAAGTCTGGTTATCTGCATCTATTGTTTGCTATGTGTATAAAAATCATTGAAATTATGCACATAGTAGGGAGAGTAGACAGGTGATTATGGTGAAAGAAGATGATTAGTGGGATTTGATACCATTATGACGATATTAATCAAACATAGATCGAAATGCTTTTTGCTGGAAAGAATATCGTTCCAGAATTTAAAATGCGACAATCAATGAGAAATGCTTATGTTAATGTTTTTTGAATATTGTTTATATTTTCTCTGAGTGATATGTATGAGTGATATAATAGTTTCATGCTCAATAGAGTAAAAAGGAGAGTGTTGTCAATGGAAGCCTTAAAACTAATTGGTGTTCTCGTGGTAGTCATCGGATTTGCCTTGAAGAAAGACACCATCGCCACTGTCGTTGTGGCAGGTGTTGTCACAGGTCTCGTGGCAGGCATGACGCCTATGGAGATTCTCGATGTGCTTGGAAGTTCATTCATCACACAGAGACTTGCCACACTGTTTGTACTGACACTTCCGGTCATCGGAATCAGTGAAAGATATGGTCTTAAAGACAAGGCTGTAGATTTCATCGGTGGGATCAAAGGTGCAACAACCGGAAAAGTACTGTCGCTCTATCAGGCCATCCGTGCCGCTGCCGCCGCTTTCTCTGTAAGACTTGGCGGACATCCGCAGTTCATCAGACCTCTTGTCAATCCAATGGCTCAGGCTGCCGCTGTCGCAAGATACGGTAAGTTTGACACCAAGACGGAAGATGAAATCAAAGGTGCTGCTGCAGCTTCAGAAAACTATGGTAACTTCTTTGCCCAGAACGTCTTCATGGGTGCATCTGGAACACTTCTCATCGTAAGTACCATGGCAGAACAAGGGTATACAGAAGTCACAGCCCTTAACATTGCGCTATGGTCCATCCCAGTTGCCGTGATTTCAGTCATTTTAGGCATCATCAAGAATTATCTTATGGACAGAAAACTTGCTGGAAAACTTGCCAGCAAAAAGGAGGTATAGGAGATGGAACTTAATACCGTAATCGGTGAATTTTTCTATATCATTATCGGAATCATATTTATCATCTGTGGTGTCTATGCACTCAGAGACAAGAGCCTGAAAACCAGGATTCCAACAGCGTTTTTCTGGTTCCTATTAGCCTTTACCTTCATCGTAGGACCCTATATCCCGCGCTGGATCACGGGAGTCATCATCCTTATCATCGCAGGACTCACTTCCATGAATCAGGTCAAGCAACCCAAAACGGATGTACCCACAGAAGAGTTCACCCGAAAGAGTGCTGACAGGATCGGAAACAAAATCTTTATTCCTGCTGTATCGCTTGCAATTATGGCTGTCATAGTTGCCTATATCCTGGTAGCAATGGAACTCAGTACCGTCCATGCTATCGGTATCTCTGCAGCCATCGCCCTGGTCATCGCATTTATCATCACAAAGGCACCTGTAAAGTATGCGCCAGTGGACGGATCAAGACTGATGATGAACGTTGGACCTGTGGGAATCCTTCCACAGCTTCTGGCAGCATTAGGCGCCCTGTTCACTGCAGCAGGAGTCGGTACAGTCATCGCTTCTGGTGTGGCTACAGTCATACCTGATGGAAGCAGATTTATCGGTGTTGTGGCATACGTCCTTGGTATGGCGATTTTCACCATCATCATGGGTAACGGTTTTGCCGCTTTCTCTGTAATCACTGTGGGTATCGGAATCCCATTTGTCATTCTTCAGGGAGCGAATCCCATTATAGTAGGTGCTCTAGGCCTGACCGCAGGATACTGCGGAACTCTTCTGACACCAATGGCTGCGAATTTCAATATCATGCCAGCGGCGCTTCTGGAGACGCAAGATAAATATGCCATAATCAAATCCCAGGCACCAATGGCAGCTGCCATGCTGGTTGTCCACATCTTGCTGATGTACTTCCTGGCATTTTAGCAACTGCTACTACTCACTGACCTAAGGAGGTCTATCCAATGAAAATTCTTGTAACTGCTTTTGATCCATTTGGTGGAGAATCCATCAATCCTGCACTGGAAGCTGTAAAGCTTATGAAAGACACCATCGAAGGTGCTGAGATCGTAAAGCTTGAGATCCCGACGGTATTCGGAAAATCCATCGAGAAAACGGCAAATACCATTCTCAAGGAGAATCCAGATGCTGTGCTCTGCGTAGGGCAGGCGGGTGGACGTTTTGAAGTTACACCTGAGCGTGTAGCCATCAATGTGGACGACGCCAGAATACCAGACAATGAGGGAAATCAGCCCATCGATAAACCTATTTATGAAGATGGAGAACCTGCATATTTTGCGACACTGCCTGTAAAGGCTATGGTGGAGGCCATCCGAAAAGAAGGCGTACCATCCTCTTTGTCAAACTCTGCAGGAACCTTTGTCTGCAACCACATCATGTATGGTGTACTGTATGAAATTGCCAAAATGAACAAAGAAATCAGGGCAGGTTTTGTACATGTACCATTCATACCGCAGCAGGTGGTTGGAAGACCATCCCCTGCACCATCCATGTCGATTGCTGACATCACCAGAGCTTTAGAAGCTGCTGTGTCAGCTATTGTCAAGAATGAAAAAGACATTGTCGCTGTAGGCGGGAAAATAGACTAATACGTCTTATGCAGAAATATGAGGATCACAGCTTTTCTTACGAGAAGCGCTGTGATCCTTTTTCTTCGTAGTTTATGAAATCATAAGGTGGATCATTTTAATGATTATTTTTTCTGATTTATTCTTCTGATTAGCTCTTCTGATTGCTCTTGCATCTAC
>DATIRH010000142.1:0-3406 GCA_035469845.1 Proteiniclasticum sp.
ACCATTTCTCCATTTTGGTGGATAATACAAATATTCTCATGGAAAAGCTTAGAAAAGGAGAAATCCATTTCGCGCTGATTGAAGGTCTCATTGACAAAGATTTCTATGATGCAAAACTTCTGAAAACCTGTGATTTTATCCTTGTAACAGCAGAGAACCATGAAATCACAAAAAAGCAGAGGGTAATGCTGGAGGATCTCCTTGATGAGAAACTCATTGTACGTGAAAAGGGATCTGGTTCAAGAGAGATTCTCGAAAGAGGACTTGCGGAAAGAAACAGAAGTCTTGAAAGTTTTCGTGAAATTATAGAAATGGGCAATGTCAACGTCATGAAAAGAATGACCATGGAAGGAGTGGGCATCAGTCTTATGTATCGGGATGCAGCTCTGGAGGAACTGAAACAAAGACAGCTTGTGGAGGTCCCTGTGGAAAATCTTAAAATGGAAAGAGAGTTTAATTTTGTTCAGATCAGAAGTGAAACGATACTCGTTGAATATCAGCAGTTTCTACACTATTTCACGGATAAAATGAAGTTGGAACCTTAGTGCAGAGATCCTTAAATTATAAGACTGAATACAAAGAATGGGAAATGATTGATGACGCTACTGAAATATCTTAAAGGTTAGCAAAGAATATTGTGAAAAAAATAATTAACAGGGGTATTTGAATATGGAAGTTATAATAAAGAAGAATGAAGTCAAGTTAACCTTGACCGATAGCAAATGAAAATGTATATTAGTATGGAAGTTAGATATTTATCAAACTTTTGACTTATTGTTAAATATTACATAATCGGAAGGGGAAAAAATAATGAGCGAAGTGAACAAGAACGACAAAGTCTATTCAAGACGAGACATGTTAAAAACAGCAGGTAAAACGGCAGTTGGGGTAGCTGCAGTTTCATTTATACCTTCATTTTTAACTGGTTGCGGTAAGAAATCAGAACTACCTTCTAAGGAAGTACTGGCATATGAATATGTAGAAGCAAGCAAGGATGCACCAGTTTATCCATATCCATACCAGAAGCTTGATATCGGTACAACGATGGAAAGAGGATATGCTGGTTACTATAATAAGGGCGGATGCTGCAGAGGTGTTATAGATGCTGTCATCGGACAGCTCGGAGACAATGCAGGATATCCATGGAACCAGGTTCCAGTAGACGTGTTTGCCAATGGAGCAACAGGTTTCGGCGCAGGATCTCTATGTGGGGCTATTGCAGGTGGCGCTATCGCTATCGGTTTTGCAATTCCACCAGAAGATGCACCAACAGTTACAGCAGAACTTTTCAAGTGGTACACAAGCACAGAACTTCCAGTTTATCAGCCTGATGTAGAAGTAGACGCACTGGTATCACCAACTGTAAACTGTATTGATTCTGTAGGACAGTTTCTGGAAGTGTCAGGATACGGAATGAAAGACCCTGAAAGAAAAGCAAGATGTGCTGGACTCACCGCAGATGCTGCTGGTAAAACTGCAGAACTGATCAACGCATACTACAAGTTATAAGATTCTACGGGAAACAGGAAAACAAAGGAGTAAATTAATATGGGAAAAATAGGAATGACTGAGCTGATACTGATTCTATCCATCGCACTGGTCATCTTTGGACCATCCAAACTGCCTGCAATCGGCAAGTCCATCGGAGAGGCTATCGGTCAGTTTAAATCTCATGCGAATAAATTGACAGAGGATGTTATGACCACCACTGACGATGTGAAGAAAGATGAAAAAAAAGAAGACTAAAAGAAACAAAGAAGACAAGCTTACTTTAGTAGAGCATCTCACGGAACTGAGAAATAGAATTGTTTATATGGCTGTAGCACTTGTTGCAGCCATTCTTGTCAGCTATAATTTCGCTGAAATCCTGGTAAAGGATATGATTGGCATCGTACCGGACATCAACTTTGTATTTATCGCTCCGGCAGAGCTTCTTCTATCCTATATCAAGATTGCAGTAATTATCGGACTTGTTGTTTCAGCTCCTTTTCTCATTACGCAGATCTGGCTTTTCGTTAGCCCAGGCTTAGAAAAAAAAGAGAGAAGAACGATCGTCTTTTCACTGATGTTCGGCGGAGTCTTTTTCATCATAGGTGCAGTATTTGCCTATATCATAGTACTGCCGCTGATGATTCAGTTCTTCATGAGTTTCCAGATGGAGGGCATTGATGAGATGATCAGCTTCGCTAGCTATCTTTCACTGGTTATGAATACGGTGCTGTCTTTCGGACTGATTTTTGAAATGCCAAGTATCATGGTCATTTTAACCAGACTTGGTGTGGTACGCTCCAAATTTTTAAGACAGAATCGAAAGTATATCATCCTGATAATCTTTGTTCTGGCTGCGGTGCTCACACCACCGGACGTCATATCTCAGACCCTCCTTGCACTACCTATGATTCTTCTATTTGAATTGGGTATATTCTTATCAAGGATTGTAGAACGCAAAAGAGATGCGGCAGAATAACTGAAATTATATATGGTCATAAAATAAAACGCTGTATGGAAGGTTAAAACTTTCCATGCAGCGTTTTATAGTTTACATCCTCTGTTTCTCGATGTGCAAAACTCTCGGCTTACTTGAACTTTTCAGGCTTTTCAACTCTCATGGACAAAATATTGCCACATGCAGTGCAAATATCAGCCGAAATTGCAGACCCCGACTGGAATAGTCCACCTTTAACAGGTTTTTTAGAAGCATAACCTGTTAGGATCCCTTGCCCGATTTCTGAAGAGCCACAGACTGGACATTTTCTATTCCTTTCCACAATACTCACCCCTTATTATCGATATGTGGTATCACACAATCGTGATACCTTATTTTTCTTCATCTATAAGATATCACATATTATATTAGATCTTTTAATAATATACTATTTTCAACACAAGTTCCGAACAGGTACAATATTTGTAGGTGAAATATATTATCCGCGATGATAGAAGGATTGATTTTTGCAGTAATAAAATATAGTGTAGTAAGTGTCAGGAGGGAAGTAAAATGGAGAAAAAGCAGCTTTTTGATCGTCTAATTGAAAACCTGGAAACTAGAGATTTCATTTCTTATAGGAATGATATTACAAAAATGAACGAAATAGATATTGCGGAATTTCTGGAACATATTCCTCCTGAATTTTTGGTCATCGCCATGAGACTTTTGCCAAAAGACACGGCCATAGAAGTATTTTCAGAATTTGATGCAAAAATGCAGGAAACTCTGATTACTCAGATTACTGACAAAGAAGTTGACCATATCCTTCGTGAAATGACTGTGGACGATCTGGTGGATATGCTGGAAGAGCTTCCAGCTGAACTTGTTATTGATATTCTGGAATGAGTGGACCCTGCCTATCGAAATCTGATCAATCGATTTCTTCAGTATAAGGAAGATACCGCAGGCAGTGCAATG
>DATIRH010000143.1:0-1550 GCA_035469845.1 Proteiniclasticum sp.
GTTTTTTATAGAGACTTTTCCGTCACTTGATAACAGGGTTCCATCCACATCACTGAGCAGCGTCACTTTCTTGATATCCAACATATTATCTTCCTTTCGTTTATCTTTCATTTGTCTTTTGATTTATATTTCATTTAACCTTTGATATATTCTGAGGGTGAAATCCCTGTGCATTTCTTGAAGACACTGTAGAAATGTTTGTAATCAGAAAAACCTGTCTTTTCAGCTATCTCACCCACTCTATACTTACCTGATGCAAGGAGTTTCACACTCTGTATAACCCGATATTCATTCAGGATTTCTAAAAAGGTACTTCCAGTGACTTTCTTAAATCTTCTGCTCAAAAAACTTGCACTAACACCAAGCTCCTCTGAAACACCTTCTATACTTAACTTTTTATCATATTGGCCTACAATACTCTCCAGTGTCTTCACGACATAATACTCTTTTTCTGCTTCCTGCCTGATGATGTTTCCGATCTCATCTGTCAGGCTCTGCTTCTGGATCTTATTTTCAGCCAGTTCTTCTCTGATTTTCAAGATGGCCTTAGCCAGATCTTCTTCAGCCACTGGCTTCAGAAGATAGGAAGAGACATTGATTTCTATGGCACGTTTGGCATAATCGAATTCAGCATAGCTCGTCAGAAGCACAGATTTGAAATCCAGATCTACCAGAGCTTCTTTGATCATGGCAATTCCGTCGAGATAGGGCATTCTGATATCTGAAATCACTACATCCGGTTTGAGTGATCTGATCATTTCAAGACCAGCCTTCCCGTCTGCTGCTTCACCAACCACAATACAATCCATACCAAGCCAGTCCATTGTATGAACCAGACCTCTTCTTATGAAATCTTCATCTTCTACTATTATAAGCCTTATCATAAGGCATAACCTCCCAATTTTTCCTCTACTTCATCTGCAGCTGGTATAACGATTTTGAGCCTTGTACCTTCCATGTTACTGCTTTCAATGGATACTCCTGCTGATTGGCCGTATCTTAACCTCAGTCTTCTGTGAATGTTATAAAGGCCAAAATGGGTACTGTCATTGACTTCTTTTTCCAGCTGCCTGCTTACGCTTTCAAGTGTGTCTTCATCCATACCCAGACCATCGTCCTCACATATGAGGATAAGATCACTCTCGTTTTTAAATGCGGAAAGCGTGACATGCAGATTCTTTCTGCCTTCCGTACCATACTTCACTGCATTTTCAATCAAGGGCTGAATGATGAGTTTAGGTATTACAATTTTCTCCACTTCTTCAGGGATGTTGATGGAGTAACTAAGTCTATCACCATAACGGTACTTCATGATCTTCAGATAGTTTTTTGTGAATTCCATATCTTCCACTAGAGAAACAGATTCCTTGGTATTATCCAGACTGTATCTGAGTAGTGTGGATAGACTCAATATCATCTTGCCTGCATCTTCAGGATTGAACTTAACCATGAATCTGATGTTATCCAGCGTATTATAGATGAAATGAGGATTAAACTGCGATCTCAGCTGCCTGATCTGCGTCATGGAAAGCCTTTCGGTCATTTCCTGA
>DATIRH010000144.1:0-4907 GCA_035469845.1 Proteiniclasticum sp.
ATATTATTGCAAACGTAAGCGTTTACGCTTATAATACAAGTATAGAAATGAAAGGAGAAACGCTATGAGAATATTATTTGTCTGTTCTCTTGGAATGTCCAGCCAGATTGCTGTAGATGCGCTTTTAAAAGAAGCGAAGAAAAACGGCGTAGAAATGGAAGTTAAAGCGGTAAGCACTCAGGAATTCGAGGAAGAGGTTGCTGAAAACTGGGATGTAGCTATGGTTGCACCTCAGATTCGTCACAGATTCAGTCTTCTTGAAGAATTTGCCATAAGTGCAGGTGTACCTTGTGCACTGATCGAACCTATGGGCTATAGTCCTTTAGGTGGACCTAGACTACTTAAACAGGTATTGAGTCTCGTAAAATAACAATACAAAAATAACATCTAAAGGAGAGTACTATGTTTGAAAAAATTTCTCATTTCATGGACGAAAAGCTTTCTACACCGATGGCTAAGCTCGCAGAGCAAAGACATCTAAGAGCAGTCCGTGACGGTATCATTGCTACACTTCCACTTATTATCGTGAGCTCCATGTTCATGGTAATCGCATTCTTACCAAACCAGATGCCAGAATCCTGGGCTATAACCCAGTTCATTCAGGAAAATCAGTTCAAGATTCTACTGCCTTACAGAATGTCCATGTATATCATGACACTCTATGCAGTATTCGGAATCGGGTATTCGCTTGCCAGATCTTATAAGCTGGATGGTTTATCCGGTGGTATCATGGCAGAACTTGCCTACTTGCTTACAATCATTCCAAAGCTTGTTCCAGCTGCAGGAGACGCAGTAAAAGAACTGGCTGCAACATCCCCAGAACTTCAGAGCTACCTTGACACCGCTGCATCAGGATTTGTAATCCCAATGGGCAGTCTAGGATCAGGTGGTATGTTTATCGGAATCATCGCTGCAATCTTTGCAGTGGAAGTATTCAGATTCACTGAAACCAAAAACTTCAAAATCTCCATGCCACCTCAGGTTCCTACATCTGTGGCAAGATCTTTTGAAGCGCTGGTACCAACAGCAATTATTCTTATAGCCGTTTCTACACTCACCATGTTTTTTGGTGTGGACGTACACGGTATAATGACGAAACTCGTTGCACCACTCGTATCTGCAACAGATACGCTGCCATCCGTACTTGTGATCATCTTCATCGGTATGCTGTTCTGGACCTTCGGTATTCATGGCTGGTCCATCGTCGGTACCGTTGCAAGACCTTTATGGCTTACACTGCTTGAGACCAACACTGCTGCCTATGCAGCAGGAGATGCAATACCACATATCGGAGCAGAACCTTTCTACCAGTGGTTCATCATGATCGGTGGATCCGGTACGACCATAGGACTTGCGATCCTGTTCCTTCTGAAATCCAAGTCAGCTTATGGTAAGGCACTTGGTAAGACTGCATTTATACCAGCGGTCTTTAACATCAACGAACCAATGATCTTCGGTGCACCGATCGTGCTTAATCCGGTCCTGATGATACCGTTCATCATTACACCAATGCTAAGCGCAACCATAGCATGGTTTGCCACAAGTCTAGGACTTGTAAACAGAGTTGTTGCTCTGGCTCCATGGACTCTTCCAGGACCAATAGGTGCATATCTTGCAACTGGTGGCGACTGGAGAGGCGCAGTACTAAGTGTCTTACTGATCATGTTGTCCGTAGTGATCTATATGCCATTCTTCAAAATTTATGACAACAAGCTGAAGGCTGAAGAAAGCGGAGAAGTAGCTACAGAAAAAATCGCTTAATTTAATAATCATAAGGGGGTTCTACAATTAATTTGTAGAGCCCTTTTCTATAGAATAAGACAACTGAAATCTGACCATAGAACACGCAATTGACAAAAGAGAAGGACGTAACAGAAGGAGGAATCTTGAACACATGAAGAAATTAAAAGTAGTGACCATCGGTGGAGGTTCGAGCTATACACCGGAACTGATTGAAGGATTTATAAAAAGATATGAAGAACTGCCGATTACAGAGCTGTGGCTGGTAGACATTGAAGAAGGTAGAGAAAAGCTTGATATTGTGGGAAGCCTGGCAAAGAGAATGGTGGAGGCGGCAGGAATTCCTATGAAGATTGTGCTCTCGCTTGATCGAAGAGAAGCGCTTAAAGAGGCTGACTTTGTGACGACGCAGCTTAGAGTGGGCCTACTTAAATCCAGAATCCTTGATGAGAGAATTCCACTTGAGCACGGCATCATCGGCCAGGAGACCAACGGTGCAGGAGGGATGTTCAAGGCCCTCAGAACCATTCCTGTTATTTTGGATATCGTAGAGGATATGAAAGAGCTCTGTTCTGATGCATGGCTGATAAACTTCACCAATCCGGCAGGGATGGTCACAGAAGCGGTCATGAGATACGGAAACTTTGAAAAGGTCATCGGCTTATGTAATGTGCCTATCGGTATGAAAAAGACCATGGCGAAGCAGCTTGATGCGGATGAAAAAGACGTCGATATGGAAATCATAGGCCTCAATCATCATTTCTTCATGACGGATGTATTCCTGAAGGGTGAAAGCAGAATGGATGAAATCCTGAAGAAATACGAGACTCTCTCAGAGGAAGAGCAGACTTCCATGAAGAACATCATGGTCTTTCCATGGTCAAAAGAGCTCATCAGGGGACTACAGTCTATTCCGTGTCCTTATCTTTCCTATTATTTCTTTACAAAAGAGCAGCTGGAACATCAGCTGGAGCTTTTTGCGGAAAACAATGTCCGTGCGGAGTTTGTGAAGAAAGTGGAAGATGAACTCTTTGCGCTCTATAGAAATGAGGAGCTTCACGAAAAACCGAAGCAGCTCGAACAGCGCGGAGGCGCTTTCTACAGTGATGCGGCCTGTAACCTCATCAGCTCCATCTACAACGACAAGGGTGACATCCAGTATGTGAATACCAGAAATGGTGGAGCACTGACGAATCTGCCAGAGGATACTGTGGTGGAAGTTGCCTCGAAGATCACAAAGAATGGTCCAGTACCTATTTCAGTAGGAGAAATTCCTTTTTCAATCAACGGAACCATACAGAACATCAAGACCTTTGAAAGAATGGTCTGTGAAGCAGCGGTGACCGGAAATAAAGATCTGGCCATTGCAGCCTTAACGGTGAATCCTCTGGTTCCATCTGATAAAATAGCAGTAGAAGTATTCAACGCATTATTGAAAGCGCACAAGGCATATCTACCCCAGTTTAAGGAGGAAAATTAATTCATGAGAAAATTAGGTTTATCCATCTATCAGGAAAAGTCATCCAAAGAAGAGATCATGAACTATCTTGAAAAAGGAAAGAAATACGGGTTTTCCAGAATCTTCGCTTGTCTTCTTTCAGTGACCAAGAGTCCGGAAGAAATCAAGAAGGAATTTCTGGAGTCCAACAGGTTTGCAAAGAGCCTTGGCTATGAAGTCATTGTAGATGTATCTCCAAGAGTCTTTAAAGAACTTGGTATCAGCTACAACGATCTTACATTCTTCCATGAAATAGAAGCAGACGGGATCCGTCTTGATCAGGGATTCACAGGACTTGAAGAATCTCTCATGACCTTTAATCCCTTCAATCTCAAGATTGAAGTCAACATGAGCAACAATACCCATACCATCGACACCATCATGGATTATGAGCCGAATACAGCGAATCTCATCGCTTGTCACAATTTCTATCCTCATATCTATTCTGGTCTGTCCTTGGATCATTTCTTAAGCTGCACTGACCGTTTCAAGAAGTACGGCTTAAGAACCGCAGCTTTCATCACGTCTCAGGTGGATGGTTCCTTTGGACCCTGGCCTGTCACGGACGGCCTTCCTACGCTTGAAGTCCATCGTGATAAGCCTATGGCGGCTCAGGCCAAGCATCTCATCGCCCTTGGTGGCATTGATGACATCATCATCTCCAACTGCTATCCAAGCGAAGAGGAAATGAAATCTGTAGCAACCATGAGACTGGATATGGTATCATTTCTTGTGAAGCTAAGAGATGATATTCCAGAGATCATGAAAAAGATCGTGCTTGAAGAGATGCATTTCAACCGTGGAGACGTGTCAGGAAATTACCTGAGATCCACGCAGAGTAGAGTTAAATTCAAGGGAGAAAACTTCGAACTGTTTAATGCACCTGAAATGATCCGAAGGGGAGATGTCATTATTGAATCAAGCCTGTACGGTCATTATGCAGGTGAACTCCAGATTGCGCTGTCGGATATGAAGAATTCAGGCAAAAGCAATGTGGTAGGTCGCATAGATGAAAGTGAGCATTTTATACTGGACGCCATCAAGCCATGGCAGAAATTTAATTTTATTGAAAAGTAGGGATTGATATGAACTATATCTGTGTAGATGCTGGAGGGACCAAAACGAAATTTGTTCTTTACAGTGAAGAAGGAAAGATTCTGGATCAGGAAACCTTGCCCAGCTGTCATTTCATGAGAGTAGGTTATGATGGGATGACAGAAATTCTGGAAGAAGGCTTTAAAATTCTGAAGGATAGACATGCTGAAAAAGATCAGGACTTCATGCTTTCCATGGGTCTTGCAGGATATGGAAGAGAAGACAGAATCCGTGAAAATATTGAAATAGCAATCAGAAATGCATTCAAAAATGAACGGTATGTTCTGAAAAATGATATTGAAACAGCCATTGAAGGTGCATTTTCAGGTGGAGACGGAATCATGCTTATCGCAGGAACGGGCTACATCGCCTATAGTAAATTTCATGGCATGTTGAAACGAAGCGGAGGCTGGGGTTATCTCTTTGGAGTCGAAGGCAGTGCTTACTGGCTTGCCAGAAAAATGCTTGAAATATTCTCAAAAGAAGACGATGGAAGGCTTACCAGTACGCAGCTCTATGATCTGCTCATGGAAAGGCTCAATCTTCAGCATGGTCATGACCTCATTACCTATGT
>DATIRH010000145.1:0-5032 GCA_035469845.1 Proteiniclasticum sp.
GGCTTCACCTAGACCTATAGAGATTATGGAAAAGGAAGCCATCAGAGATCTGTCTGCCTCGGGCTATCTTGTTGTGGCAGCAGGAGGTGGTGGCATTCCCGTAGTGAAGAATAGGGAAGGTCTGTATAGCGGAATAGAAGCGGTTATTGATAAAGACTATGCATCTGCGCTCTTAGCACTGGAAATTGATGCGGATCTTCTGATCATTCTGACTGGCGTAGAAAAGGTCTCCATTAACTTCGGGAAACACAATCAGGAGAACCTGGATGTGATGGATGTTCAGACAGCAAGAAAACATATGTCTGATGGTCAATTCCCGCCTGGAAGCATGGGTCCGAAGATCGATGCTGCACTTTCTTTTGTTGAAACCACCGGTGGTACAGCACTCATTACTTCAATTGACGAATTGAAGCGGGCTGTCAAAGGTGAAACGGGAACAAGAATTGTAAAATACTAAACAAGAAAAGATCTGGAAAGGTTCGCCTTTCCAGATCTTTTTCCGATTTCAATCTCGTATTGATCCGATGTGTCAGAGGTCCAGCAGTCTGTAGATTTTCAGAGCCAGCTGATATTTGAGCATTTCATCAGATTCTTTGAGGTCTGACTGCAAAATGGTGCTGATTCTGTCAATACGATACAAGATTGTATTTCTATGGGCAAAGAGCGATCGAGCTGTTTCAGCAACATTGAAGTGGTGTGACATCCAGGATTCCAAAGTGGGAAGAAGTTCGCTTTTATACTTCAGATCATAATCATAAATAGGACCCAAGGTATTTTCAAAGAACTTTCTCATTTCGAGCCCATCAATATTTTCTTCGAGAAAATGATGAACCATGAAATCCTCGTAATGATAGATTTTCTTTTCTGATGGAGTCATATGAACAAGACGAAGGGCTTCTTGAGCTTCTCTGAAGGACTTATGGAGATCCAGAAGTGATTTCGAGGTTTTTCCGATACCGATTTTCAAGCCTATATCCTGAATATTTACTTCAGTATTCTCCAGCAGTTCATTGGCGATGGTCTTCATTTCCTGAATGGAGATCTTCTCCTTCGCATTTGTGCCCAGAAAAAGAATGATTTGTGTATTTTGACTAAAAGCATGAATAACAAAGTTTCTTGAATTGCTGTAGTCATCCAGATATCTTAGGGTCTCTTTGATTCTGTCATCCTCGTGACTTTTCTTGGCAATGAGATTATCTGTGGGGGAGGAGGATAAGATTTCCAGTTCCATGATCATAGGTGTATAGGAGAGAGCTGGATTCAATCCATGAATGTCACAAAGATACTGAAGATTTTCGGAATCTCTGATCTTCCCAGAGAGAAGCTCATCAAAAAAGTCTCTACGGATTCTATTCTTTGTACGCATCAGGTCATTGTTTCTGATTCTTTCCAGAGCAAAGGACATGGCGGCATTTTCAAGAGCGATGTAGTCAATGTCACTGAGCTCTTTTTGGGTGTTTAAGACCATAATATAACCGTGATGTGCAGCTCCGATGGATACGGGCATAAGGACAAAAGGAATCTCCTTTCCTTTCAAGAGAATGGTTCTGACCAAAGGCTTCTGAAGATTCTCGAAATCCATTGGAAGGGTACTGATGAAAGCTTCACCTGCATAGGACTTCTGGATTTCAAGCGCTTCATCGTCTTTTAAGACAGAAGCGTCTTTTTCCTGAAGATCCCAATGAAGAACATTCCAGTATTTATCCATGAGGATCACCGGGTTCTCAATCATGGAGGAGAGGCTCTGGCAGATTTTTTTAAGGCCGCCGCCATGAAGGGAAATCCGTAAAAATTCCTCGTGAATTTCCAGAGACTTCTTGTTGTTGATGTCATATTTTTCCTGTGTTTCTGCCATGACAAGAGAAGTGATTTTGGCAAAGGAGAGGCCATAGGGGATTTCAATCACAGGAATCTCGAGTTTATTCCCTAGGGTGAGAATACATTCCGGTATATTGCCGAAGTATCGCTTGGGTTTGATGCACAGGGCGGGGCAATTAATGTTCTTCAGCTGCTTCATGACTTTTTCCTGAGCTTCCTTACTGTCTTTGAAAAAGAACCCTGAAGTCACGAGCATCTCCCCGGGAGAAAACCAGTCCAGAGCATCAGGGTTGTCCATAATGTTCACACTGGTAATGATATGGTCCAGGCCGCTTTCTCCTGCCAGGACCTTCATATCTTTGAAAGAGGACAGTTTTAGGAATTGTCGTACAGTGAACATGTTGGGCTCCTTTCTGATATAAGATCAGGCGAAATCTATTTATATTTGACTCAATTATATGCACTATTTCATAAAAGAACAATGACTTTGTTTCTATTGCACAAATAAAAAACTGAAACTTAGGTGAAATCATCCAATGATGAAACTGTTTACAAAGCATACTATAGTACATGACATGACAAGTTGTGTAGTAGTGCCTGAAAGGGATCCCCGGGAGCTTCTGCATAGCATGAAAAATTGAACTAATAAAATAATATTATTGGAGGTATATTATGGGACATCTTATAGGCTGGAAAAAAGGAGACTGGGGTGCTTACTTCGGACTTCTCGCCAATAATCTTACAAATTTCTTTACCATGGCAGGGCTGCTTATCTTTGCTGTAGGCATGCCTGCTGAATTTGTTTACACAAGAATTGCACCGGGATTTGGACTGGCCATCTTCATGGCAGGTTTCTTTTACTGGTACGCAGGAAGGAACCTGATGAAGAAAACCGGTAGGACCGATGTAACGGCACTACCATCAGGACCCAGCGCTCCTTCTATTTTTATTGTTGTCTTTATGGTCATCATGCCCATCGCAAGATCCACAGGAGATGTGTATTATGCGTGGCGTGTAGCCTTAGGCTGGTGTTTCCTGGAAGCGCTTATTGAACTTTCCGGTGCATTTATCGGAGACTGGCTCAGAAGAATCATTCCTAGAAGTGTTCTATTATCAGCACTTGCAGGACTTGGACTTCTACTACTTGCTATGAATCCTATTCTCCAGTCCTTTGAAGCTCCATATGTCTCTTTTGTAGTCATCGCTGTTATTTTCATCAACTGGTTCGGGAAAAAACCGATATTCCCCAAAATACCAACTGGATTCCTCATTCTTGCAATGGGTACAGCTCTGGCTTGGGCATTTGGACAGATGGATGTTTCTGGAATTACAGAAGGCCTGAAGCAGGTCGGATTCTCACTTCCGATTTTACAGCTTGGTGATCTCTTCAAGGGAATTTCACCTGCTATGCTGTTCCTGATTTCAGCTATTCCTCTAGGTGTTACAAACTTCATCTTCACACTTGAAAACATCGAGTCTGCTTCTGCAGCAGGAGATGATTACAATGTACGTAATATCATGCTCGCCAATGGTCTATCCTCCATCGTAGGATGTTTCTTCGGAAATCCATTCCCTACAACAGTCTATATCGGACATCCAGGATGGAAATCCATCGGAGCTGGTATCGGATATACATTGGTCACTGGATTCACTGTGTTTCTCATCAGTATTCTAGGACTCGGCGGATTATTCCTTGGTATCATTCCACTTAGTGCTGTCTTCCCGATCCTATTCTATGTAGGTATCGTAGTAGCGAAACAGGCAGCCAACGAAACACCAAGGATCGAACTTCCTGTTATATTCGTTTCTCTATTCCCATGGATTGCCAACTGGGCACTGACACTACTTAACAACACACTAAATGCAGCTGGAACCAATGCAGCTGAAGTTGGCCTTGAAGCCTTCACCAAAGCAGGTGTATATCATAGAGGACTTGTTGCCCTTGGAAGTGGCGCACCTATTTCAAGCATAGTCTGGGGATGTATGGTGGTTTTCGCTATCCGAAGCGATTCAGCGAAGGCAATCACGACATCCATCACAGCGGCTGTGCTCACCTATACTGGTGTCATTCACTCCACAACTGTCGGATTCGGTCAGCAGATCGAGATTACCGTAGGATATCTGCTCATCGCAGCGCTCTTTGCCTACAAGTATTTCATGGATAAAAGAGCAGTGGTTTCTGGTGAAGAGAACATGATGCCGGATCAGACAGCATAGTTTTACAAATAAAAAATCCTGCAGGAAGAGATAAATTTCTCTTCCTGTAGAATTTAAAAAGGAGTACATCTTGATGAAAGAAGAATTATTGAAACAGGCAGAACTTGAAAATATGGAAGAAGTTAGAAGAATTGTTGAAGAAGGTACACCCATTGATCAGCAGGATCACCAGGGAAGAACACCTCTTATGATTGCTGTACAGAAGAACAATCTGGAGATGGCTTCTTATCTCATGGAAAATGGAGCAGATCTCAATGTGAGAGACAACACCATGCTCAGTCCATGGCTTTGCGCAGGAGCCAACGGATTCCATAGAATCCTGGAAAAAGCACTGGAATTCAGCCCTGACAAAAAGAGCACAAACCGATTTGGAGGAACCGTACTTTTACCAAGCTCAGAGAAAGGTTATCTGAAAACAGTTGAAGTTGGTATCAAAGCGGGCGTTCCAGTGAATCATGTGAACGATCTTGGATGGTCTGCACTGCAGGAGGCTGTGATACTTGGGAACGAAAGCTTTCTCTACTGCGATATCATAAGACGTCTCATGGAAAACGGAGCAGACCCTGAAGCCAGAGACCATGACGGGAACAGCAGCATTGACATTGCAAAGAAGAGAGATGCGCAAAAGGTGCTGTCCATTCTGAAAAAAAGAGAAGCAGGTAAAGAAGATGAGATAGTTTCCATCAGAAATCTGATTGAAAAAGAGCTGTATCTGGAATCACTGCAGGAAATTGAAAAGCTGCTTTTAGAAGATGAAAATAACTTGGAAGCCTATTATCTGAAAGGTTATGTCCATACACTTCTTCTGGAGTATGAGGATGCTTTGGCATCCTATCAGAAAGCCACAGAAAAAGAAGAGGCGCTTCCCGAATTCTATTTCTATACTGCGAACAGTCTAAGACTGATGAAAAGAAGTGAAGAAGCTCTAGGAGAGTATGAAAAAGCCATTGCCATGGATGAGAAGGACTTTTTCTACCGGTACCACATGTCAAATTAT
>DATIRH010000146.1:0-4437 GCA_035469845.1 Proteiniclasticum sp.
ATTTAAAATCATTCATAGTTGCAAATCCTCTACCTAAGAACAAAATCCTCTGGTTCGTACAAATCAGAAGTCCACGAGCACCTGTATAAATCCCTCTGATTATTCCCCCTACATTTTCATCTGCCAGAATCATATCTTGCAAAACACCTGCCAAATAGGCGTCACTTTCATCTAGAACCACACTGACTCCACCAACGCTTTCTATTTTTTCAATTGTTTCTAACAGTCTATCCATATCTTGCCCCCTTGATTTGTCTAAAAGTTACGGTCGCATCAGAGTCTTGTGCTTATTAGTTTCACCCATAAACACTCACATATTTATCATATTATATAGATATTTAGTTGTTGTCAATTTTCAGATATAATTATACTTTACTTATTCATTTCATCTCCTAGTATAATGTAAAAAAACAAGGATTGGCATGATTCCGTAAGGAACTGTGCCAATCCTCGTTTTTCTGTTTCTTTTCTTACATTTCTTCCACTGTTTCGATACCGAGAAGCTCCAAAGCATTTCTTATTACAATCGTTGTTGCTTGAACAAGATGAAGTCTTGCAAATTTAAGCTGCTCTTCAGCCGAGTTGATCTGACAGTTGTTGTAGAACTTATTGAAGTCCTTCGCTACCTGCAGAACATATCTTGTGATGACCGAAGGTTCGTATTTTTCCATTGCCACTTTCACTGCACTGCTGAATCCTTCCAGTGTCTTGGAAAGCTCAAACTCTTCCTGTGCATTCAGTAGTGTCAGATCAGAACGCTCTGCCATTTCATTCTTTCTCAGAATGCTCTTGGCTCTTGCATAGGTATATTGTACATAAGGACCGGTCTCACCATCGAATGATAGGATTTCATCCCAGTCGAAGATAATATCCTTGTCCCTTGAGTTTTTAAGGTAAGTGAAGATGATCGCGCCGATACCGACTTTTCTGGCTACGTTCTCTTTATCTGCCAGATTCGGATTTTTATCATGAATGATTTTTTCTGCTGTGATTACAGCTTCCTTCAATAGATCATCTAAAAGAACCACATCTCCTTTTCTTGAAGACATCATCTTTCCTGGGAATTTAACAAGACCAAACCCTACATGAACACAGTCATCAGCCCATTCAAATCCTGCCATACTCAGTGTCTTGAAGACCTGTCTGAAATGAAGTGCCTGTGGGGTTCCCACAACGTAAATATTCTTATGGAAGTCGTAGGTTCTTTTTCTGTAAATAGCCGCTGCCAGATCTCTTGTCGCATAGATGGTTGCGCCATCGGCTTTTCTGATAATGGTCGGAGGCATGTTGTATTCATCCAGCATTACAACCTTTGCGCCGTTACTCTCAGTCAGGATACCCTTCTCTTCTAAAATATCCACAACTTCATCCATTTTATCCCCATAGAAGCTTTCACCTGCATAGGAATCGAATTCCACGCCCAGTTCCTTGTATACTCTTTCAAAGACCATCAGAGAAAGTGTTCTAAACTCTTTCCAGAGTGCAACCTCATAGGCTTTTCCATCTTCCAGATTTTTGAAGTGCTGTCTAGCTTCGATATCCAGGCTTGGATCTTTCTCCGCTTCTTCATGGAATTTAACATAAATTCTGTTCAGTTCTTCGATGGGTGATTTTTGAAGTTTTTCTTTGTCCACCCATCTTTCATAGCCTGAAATCAGCTTTCCGAATTGTGTTCCCCAATCACCCAGGTGATTGATTCTTTCGGTAGTAAAGCCCTGAAATTTAAAAATTCTGCTGAGAGAGTTACCGATCACTGTAGTAAAAAGATGCCCTACATGGAACGGTTTTGCTATATTCGGCGAGGAATATTCTACAATTACGGTTTTCCCTTCTCCGAACGAAGAACTGCCATACTCGCTTCCATCTTCAAGAACTTTCTTCACTACACCTTCAAGATAAATGCTCTTGTTCAGAAAGAAATTCACGTAAGGTCCCATAACCTCGATTCTTTCAATCTCCGGGATGTCTAGTTTTTCTTTCAGCTCCGCTGCGATCATATTGGGTGCTTTTCTTAGTGTCTTTGCAAGCTGAAAGCATGGAAAGGCAAAGTCGCCCATATCCTGTTTAGGTGGGATCTCTATTGATCTTAGAACTTCTTCCTTTTCTATGCCCAATGCACTACTTATGTTATCTGCTACCAATTTTTTATAATCCAATGTAATTCCTCCTTGTAGTGACTGTCAGTTGCATCACCTTTTTGCGTATGCTTTTATATCTTATCTATTTTACTACAGAGATTTCTTTACGTCCATAGTCGGATACTATCGCACTTCAAGAAACTTATCCAGACTAATTCAGATGTTATCCAGAAACTATTCAAAAAACTAATATTTATCTTTCATCACTTTGTAGTATAATATTGATATTTCACGGAAGAGAGGTTTGAAAATGGAAAAGCTTGCATTAATATATATAGGCGGAAATACAACAAGGTATGCTCTATGGAAAATAGAAGATGATAAAAGTTACAGACTTCTTGAGTCCTATAAGGAAAACCTGAAATTGGGTAAAAATTCCAAGGAAGAATTCCACATTACAGACGATAAAGTGGATTCGCTTATAACCATACTGGGTTATTTCAAGGAGTTCTCCGATTCAGTCGGAGCCACTAACCCTCATGTCATTCTTTCTGAATTTTTTGAGCATATCATAAATAAAAATGATATCAAAGAAAGATTAGAAACAGAGCTGAAACTTAACGTCTTAGAACTTACGAACAAACAGGAAATACATCTGGATTATCTTGCTGTCAAAAATTCCATGAATTTGAGTAACTCTCTACTTGTTGATATCAGTGGAGCATCCACTCAACTTGGCTGGATGAAAGATGGAACACTCATAGAGAGTTATCGCCTTCCACTAGGTACATTATCACTTACTGAAAAATTCCACCTGGAAGACCACGTGGCAAAAGAAGACCATACGGCTCTTGACCAGTACTTAAAGGCAGAACTGTCAAAAGTGGAGTGGCTGATCAGCGAAAACTTCCATGAAATGATATTATTAGGGGGTTCTGCAAGAGCCATCAGCAAGATTGACAGAAAAAAAAGACGATATCCCATCAATATAATTCATGAATATACTCTGCAGGATCTGGATGTGGTATCCTTGTACAGAAATCTGATCACAAAAAATCTGAAGCAGCGATACACCATCGAAGGAATAGACAGAGAAAGAGCCGATATTTTACCTGCGGCCTTATCTATTTTGAATGCGCTGATCAAAAAGATCAACATCATCAATATCCGTGTGAGCGGGACCGGAATCAGAGAAGGATTCCTTTTTGATTATATCGATAAAAAATATGGTACTCTGCCGGATATGCTGGATCGTTCCATTGTTAACATTCTAAGAATCCATAATGTGGATGTAGATAAAGCGCAATCTCTCTATACCCTGACGAAAGAAATCTATGATGGTTTTTCGGGACTTCATAAAGACTGGAAAAACGTGGGAAACATCATTAAAGCTAGTTCAATGCTGAGAGACGTCGGTTTATCAGTAAGATACTACAATCATCATAAACATAATTTTTATATCATATCCAACTCTGAAATCAATGGGATGGATCATAGAGAGATCATACAATCTGCCATGGCTGCAACCTACACGGATAGTATTCACAAGGACGCGCCTTTGCTTCAATTCGGCCAGATCATCAATCGTCTGGATATCGATATGATCACTGATATTGGAATATGCATCAGTATTGCAGAAAAATTATTAAGTTCGAATAAAAAAGATATTCAGGTCGAGAAGATTGTAATTGATGAAGACATAGTACACTTGTATGTCCGTTCAAGCCATACCCTCGGTTTTGAAATACATGAAATCATGAAACTTTCTAAAACTTTCCGGGAACTGTACTGCAAAGAACTCGATGTTATTACTTTAACGGAGAGTAACTAGAAAAAGCTTTAAAGGAGCGCATAAATGAATTTTAAATCACTGGATATGGAGAGCAAAAAGATATTTGATCAGTTCCTTACCCCTTACCCTTTTATTGTGTCCACATATAATTTTACAAATCTTTTCATGTGGCGAAACGCTCAGAACATTAAATATCATCATACAGATCATGCCCTTTACATTATGAAAGAAAAGGACCAACCTTTTTTCATTCCCCCTGTATTCAAAGATAAGGAGCATGGTAAAGAAGCATATGAATCATTGCTTTCCTACATGAATGAGAACGGCATAAAAAAAATTCTGAGAGATGTAACGAAAACTCAGCTGGATGACCTCATCGAACTGGGATATGATATTTCACACGAAACAGACCGTGACTCCTCTGAATACATTTATTCAGTTGAGAGTATGAGCTCTTTCAGCGGAAAAGCTCTGCACAGCAAAAGAAACCATTTTAATAATTTTGTAAGATACAACCAATATACTATTAAGCACATAGAAGATTCTAAAGAAGAGTGCCTCGCCCTT
>DATIRH010000147.1:0-2303 GCA_035469845.1 Proteiniclasticum sp.
GTTCTTTCCAGATAGATTCCAAGCAAAACCATTGTAGAGTACACTTTGGCAATAACTACATAAACAGAGACATTGCCTGTATTTCATAGGAGGTCTATGATTTATTCTTATTCAATAATTGCATGTCTCATTTCTGTCTTACTTTATCTCTTGGTCTATTCCTGAGTCAGGACTTTATTGATAAAAGCATCTACGATGTTCGGATCAAACTGTGATCCACTACAAGCTTTAAGCTCTTTAACAGCCTCTTCCTTTGTTATGGATGATTTGTATGCTCTTATTCCTGTCATGGTTTCAAAGGCATCTGCAACGCCAATGATTCTTGCTAGGAGTGGAATCTCTTCCCCTTTCAATCTTCTTGGATAACCGCTTCCGTTGTACCATTCATGATGACTCAGTACAATGTGCGCAAGATGTTTATAATCATCCACTTCTTTCAGAAGCTGATAACCGATTTCTGAATGCTTCCTGATCTGACCGGTTTCTTTTTCTGTGAGTTTTCCTTCTTTCTCCAGAATGTCTCCTGAAATCATCACCTTCCCGATGTCATGAAGTCTTGCAGCCTGTTTCAGGTCCTCCAGTTCATGATGTTCCAGATTCATCGCAGTACCGAGCTTCTCTGAATATGCAGCCACTTCCTTGTTGTGCTGGTACATATCATGATTCTTCCGGTTTAATTTATTAATAAGTTTATCAATGGTTTTTCTTTTCATCGTCTGTCCGTATATCAGTTTATTCCGATACATATTATTGTCTGCTTCAGCGAATACATCATCAAATGCTTCTTCCGGTTTTCTCATGACCGAATAACCGATGGCCAGAGATACCGATAGAGAATCCACTTTAGTTTTTGATGCAAGAGAGACAATTCTGTCCTTCATTGCTTTTGCCTGAGCTCTGTCACAGTTTGGTAGAAGAAGAATAAACTCATCTCCACCAGTTCTGCTGGTGACATCTTCATGCCGTGTGACGCCTTTTATGATCTTTGCCACTTCTTTTAAAAGCTGGTCTCCAGTGGAGTGACCGAAAGCATCATTGGTGAGCTTCAATCCATTGACATCCACCACCATGACGGTAAGTGGAAGACTTAGTGAACCATTGATGTTTTTCACTGCTTCATCAAGGTATCTTCTATTAGAGAGTCCTGTGAGCGCATCACGGTAACTGAGATCTTCTATGTTCTTCATCTCTTCCCGTCGCGTCGTGATGTCTTTAAAAATAACCACAGCACCCATGATTTCATTGTTACTGCCTGTGATCGGAGCCGCACTAAGTTCTATGAATACTTCGCCGTCACCTCGTGTGATCAGTCTGTAGTCCTCAAGAAGTTTAATGGTATTTCTGTTTCTGATGCTCTCACTGGCAAGATTGATCATATGATTTCCTTCGAAGTCATGGATATGAAGAACTTCTTCCAGTGGTCTACCTATTGCTTCTTTCTGAGACCATCCTGTGAAGGATTCAGCCATATTATTCATGATGACTACCCGCCCGTAAGCGTCTGTAGAGATCACGGCATCTGCGGCAGAATGAATGGTATTTTTGAAGAGATCTTTCTCTATGAGGAAATAGCTCTCCAGCTGCTTTCTCTCAGTGATGTCTCTTATAAAATTTATAAGCTTTCTCTCTTTCCCTTCAATGGTGGATACGGATATTTCAACATTAAAAATAGTATCATCTTTTCTTTTGTGCTTCGACTCAAAGAGTTCAAAGCCATTTCTATAAATCCTCTCAGCTCTTTCCTTAGCACTTCTTATATCATCAATGATTGTGTGTTCAAGAATACTCATACCAATGAGTTCTTCCTTCGTATAACCGCACATACCACAGTATGCTTCATTGACATCTATGATGTTGAAGTCGTCATCCAGTGCATAATAACCATCTCTTGTGGTTTCAAGTACCGTTCTGAGATAGATTTCTCTTTCCTTCGTCTCTTTTTCCGAAAGAATCTCTTTCGTGATATCTCGAAGGTTACCAAAAATCCCGATCAAGCTCTTCTGCTCATTATAAAGGCACATATAGTCGCCAGAGACATAAATCTCTTCACCATCATCACGTGATTTTTTAGAAACAATACTCAGATGACTTTTGTTCATGAGCATCAGCCAATCATTTTTTGTCTCTTTGTAGTCTCCAAGAAAACTTGCAGGAAGTTCCTGCTCATAGATTTCTTCTTCAGTTGCCCCATAGAGACTCAACATGGCAGGATTGATTCGATTTACTTTTAAGTTGTGATAGATTTCTTTCAGTGCAGCTTCTTTGTCTGCCGCTTCTTCCCACTTGAATGGGTGATCCAGCAT
>DATIRH010000148.1:0-3240 GCA_035469845.1 Proteiniclasticum sp.
CGTGATAGACCGCTATGAGAAGCTCTTCCATGGAACCGTCAAAAAGCATTACTTTCATCAGAAATCACCTCCCAGTGACTTTCTGATAATCGATTTATCTGCCAGGATCTGAGAGATATTCTGCCTGTCCAGAATGATTTCATGACGAGGCGCATTTAAGCTACTAAGACTCTGATCGATTTCCTCAAATAGACTCATCTGAATCTGATCTTTCTTTTCACTTATGGCTTCATAGATGAACTCTGGCCTCATGGCGAAATTTCCGTGATACTTTCCCTGTACGAGAATAAAATGTTTGGCTCTTGTAAGCACAATGCCCATTTTCTTCAGCCCTTCGTAGGTGAGTGAAGCGACCTTTCTTGCACGGATGATTCTTTTCGCGGATGTGAGGCCGATACCCGGTATTCGAAGGAGCAGTTCATAACTGACTTTGTTCACTTCCATCGGAAAAAGTTCCATGTGGGATAAAGCCCATTGGGTTTTAGGGTCCACATTCACATCCAGATTTTCGTTTACGCCTAAAAGTTCACTGGCTGTGAACTTATAGAAACGCAGCAGCCAGTCCGCCTGATAGATGCGATGCTCTCGTAGTAGAGGAGGAGCAGTCAGCTGAGGCAGGAGCTTATTGCTGCTGATGGGGATATAAGCAGAATAATAGACACGCTTCAGCTTGTAGCTGCTGTAAAGATCCTGGCTCAGACTCAGAATCTTACCATCGGTTGTAGGCGTTGCTCCGATGATGAGCTGAGTAGACTGGCCAGCGGGAGCAAAATCCTCTGCATATCTCGATATGCGCTTTTCTTCCTTGTTTTCAATGATATTATCCGCAATCTGTTTCATAGGTTTCAGGATACTGAGACGATTCTTCTCGGGTGTGAGCACTTCGTAATTGACTTCTTCAGGCAGTTCGATATTTACACTGACTCGATCTGCATAGAGCCCAGCTTCATGAATCAGATGACTGCTGGCTCCGGGAATGAGTTTCATGTGGATATAACCGTTGAATCCTTCCCTCTGCCTCAGTGTCTTCACGACGCTGAGCATGAGTTCCATGGTATGGTCAGGACTCACAATGACCCCGGAGCTTAAAAAGAGACCTTCAATGTAGTTTCGTCTGTAGAAACTCATGGTCAGCGCTATCAGCTCTTCAGGGGCAAAGGCGGCTCTTTCCACGTCATTACTGACTCTATTCTGGCAATAAGCACAGTCATAGATGCAGAAATTCGTCAAGAGTATCTTAAGCAGACTGATGCATCGGCCGTCTGACGTGAAGCTGTGGCAGATGCCAGCTGTGGCGGTACTTCCTACCCCGCCCTTGGTGCTGGCTCTATTACTCCCGCTGGAAGAGCAGGATACGTCATATTTTGCTGAATCTGAAAGAATTCTGATTTTATCGAGAATATCCATGAAAAACACCACCTATTTAAGGATATTATAGCACGTGTGTTCTATTTCAACAAGAATAATTAAACGTATGTTCTAAAATATCACAAAATAAAAGGATGAGCTTTTTCACTCATCCTTTTCGTATTTTTTATAGGAATTCAAAGAGTTTAATGTAGAAGGGCATTACAAAAATAAATGCGATGGAGGAAAGTGCTGTCATGAAAGATGAATAGGAAGGATTTCCACCATATTTTCCTACCGCTATGGAGATGTTGGTCATGACAGGAAGTCCTGCACAGACGATAAACACCTTCGCGAGATCATCAGGCATGTTGAATGCTTTCAGAAGAAGCAGACACACAATAGGGGACAGGACAAATCGCAGCAGTAGAATCACCACTGTGGTGACGGGGCTGCCCACAGAACTCATTTTCAGATCTCCGATGACGCTTCCCATAAAGAGAAGTGATAAAGGAGTAAGAAGAATTCTGAGGTAATTGATGCTGTCCATGGCATAACTGGGTAATGTGACGTTGTAGTACAGAAGCAGTAAGCCCGCTATAAATCCCAAGATCGGTGGATTGAAAATCTTCAATAGATTCTTGCTGCTGAAGGATTTTCCGGAGCTTCTGACCAGCTGATAGATTCCCAAGGTCCAGAAAGTCACCGTATTGGCGATGAAATACAGCAAAAGATAGGGAACGGCTCTTTCTCCGAAGATGCCTGTGATGAGAGGCAGTCCAACAAATATGGTGTTTGAAAAAGTAGCCATAGACAGGAATTCACCTTGCTCCATATTATGTAATGAAAGTGCTTTGGATACACCATAAGCGATGACATTGATCAGAATCATGGATAGTATGGCTAGTAGGATACTTTTATAAGAATCCTTGAAAGTGGCAATGGAGAAATTCGTCAGGTTGATGTAGATCATGACTGCTGGTGTACAGAAGTTTACAAGGAGTACAGAAAGAAATTTATCCGTTCTTTTATCTGTGATTCCTCTTTTCTTCAGGATGAAACCGAGAAGTCCCAGAATCATCATGGTAATAATGGTATTTTTCACATTTTCTGTCATTCTTCAAGCTCCTTGCGCGCAATAGTAAGCAGTGTCTCTTTCTCATTTAATCGGGGGTCTTTGAGCACTTTTTCCAGAAGGTCTTTTAAAATGTCACCCACGACTCTACCTTCTTTAATGCCTAAGTTCATGATATCCTGGCCGTTCACGGCAAGGTCTCTGATATTCAGAGGATCTTTTCGATCGATAATAGCAATCATGCGGTCTCTCAGGGCGCTGATTTCGAAAAGCTTCGTGTTTCCGCTTTCCGGTTTACTAATAAAATCAGCAGTCTTGAGTTCGAACAGATCATTGATATTTTCTTTTCCTAGTTTCTGAATCAGTTTTTTCAGTTTCAGTTCATTCTTCATGTCGGTGCTGACCATATGATTCGATATAAGTGTCAGAACCTTTTTCATGGTCTTTTTGTCGTATTTCAGGCGATCAAGGTAGCGCTGCTCCACGGTGGCTACGGTCAGTTTTCGATGTCCCATGGTAAAGGCGTAAGGATCGCGCAGGTAGCGGTTGGCCAGGCGCAGAATCGGCCGGGGCATCGTGGCGGAAAAAAGCGCGGTCTGGCGCGCTGCGGGCGTTGCTTCCAGGATGGCTTCGATATCCGCGATAAAACCCATGCTGAGCATCTCGTCGGCTTCATCCAGCACCACGGTGGCGACGTGCTGCAGATCCAGCGATTTGCGTCCGATCAGGTCCAGCAGACGGCCGGGGGTTCCCACCACCACGTCGACGCCTTTTTTTAGGCGGCTGATCTGGGTGCTGTAGGGTTGGCCGCCGTAAAC
>DATIRH010000149.1:0-2820 GCA_035469845.1 Proteiniclasticum sp.
TGTAATTTCAATATAATTATGTTCACTTTTTAACCGGATTGCAACCACTGGAAATGAATCTCTTGTGATTTACTATAAGATGTATCAAAAAAAAACGCCCGACCTTCTACAGTTTTTTTCTGCGAAAGGTCGAGCGTCTCAGCTTCTATATTCTTTTCACTTCCTACTCTCTTAAGATGATCTTCCCTTCAGGAATACCCAGTGCTTCCTCAATAAGCACCCTATGGATATTCGGATCCGTCACACCTTCCACATAAAGGTCGGCAATACCGGAAATAAGGATCTTCAGCATGTATTCCGGATATCTGTTCTTGACATATCCTTGCCTTTTCCCATCCTCGATGAGTACACCGGCATGTTTTATGGCGATTTCGGAAAGCTTTGTCTTGATGTACTCGAACATACCTGGATTTCCAGGTGTGATCTTCATAAGGGTCGGGTGGTCCTTGATGGAGGAGAAGAAAAGATTCAAAATGGCACCCAGTTTTCCGTAGAAATCCAAAGTATCATCCTTCATGATCTTTCTGATTTCCTCATCCACCACCATGGAAAATGATTCGATGACATAGGAAATCAGTTCATCCTTTGATCTGAAATAGTAGTAGATGAGCCCTTTGGCTACATTAAGTTCTCTGGCAATGTCACTCATGGAGGTTTTCTGGACACCTTTCTCTTCAAAAAGCATCATGGCTGTTTCAATGATTTCCTGTTTTCTTTATTCCGGATCCTTTGAAATTCTCATTTCATCCTCCTATTCCACTGATTTGAGTGACGACGCCATATCCACATTCTGAAGTTTCCTGAACATGAAGATATTTACAAAAACAGCAAAGAGCATGGTCAGGAACATGGAGATCACATAGGAAAACAGCTTGATGATCCTTCCGAACATCATATTATCCAGCTCCATGGTGTCGATGACAAACCGGTGCAGAATAAAGCCGAAGAAGAGCCCTACCAGGGTACCGATGATGGTCAGGAAGATATTTTCACGATACACATAGGCGGAGACCTCCTTGTCTCTAAAGCCCAGCACCTTGATGGTGGCAATCTCTCTGATTCTTTCCGTGATGTTGATGTTGGTCAGGTTGTAGAGCACCACAAAGGCCAGAGCTCCTGCAGCCAGAATGAGAATCAGCACCACGAAGTCCAGCATCTCCAGTGTCTTTCCGAACTCATCTCTGATGGCCTTGACCTGCATGGATCCAAGGACCCCTTCATTCTCAAGAAGCATCTCGCTGAATGCAGATTCATCGATTACTTCAGGATTTTCCAGGGAGAAGAGTCCTGCATTGGTTTCCGGATTCCTTAGGGTGATTTCATTAAAGTAATCCTTATGCATATAGATATAGTGTGAGAGATAATTTTCTGCAATAGACGAGACGGTGAACTCATAGGTTCTCGTGTCCGTATCCCGGTAGACTAAAGTGTCTCCCACCGACACCTCAAGAAGCTTCGCCATTTTCTCTGTGATGACTGCGCCTTCCGTGCCCAGCGGAATCTCTTGCTGCCCCACTCTTTCCCTGAGCTTGAAGAAATCTCCGAATCTTTCTGTTTCTTCTGGTACCATGAGATTCACTTCATATTCGCGACTGGAACCATTCTTGTATAAAGAAACACTTTCATTATGAACTGCCAGATAATTCTCCACTTCCTCGTTTTCTCCGAGAATCACATCAAGATCTCTTAAAGCTTCTTCCTTGTCCGTATCCATAAAGACCATACCATCATAGAGGAAGATCTCATCGAACTGACTGCCCATGATGGCATTGACAGAATCCCTGATCCCGAATCCGGTGACAAGAAGCGCTGTGCATCCTGAGATGCCAAGCACCGTCATAAGAAACCTCTTTTTGTATCTGAAAATATTTCTGAAGGTCACCTTATAGGAAAAACTGAGTCTCTTCCAGATCGGTGTGATCCTTTCAAGGAGTATTCTCTTTCCGGGTTTAGGCGCCTTGGGCTGCATGAGGATCGCAGGTGTTTCCTTCAGCTCACTTAATGTGGCAAACAGACTGGCCGAAACCGTGGTGACCAAAGCGATGGCTGTAGAAAGCAGCGCCAGATCCCAGTGGAACGGTGACAGAATATAAGGTGTGGAGTACATGGACCCATAGATGCCGATGATCATCCTAGGGAACAGCTGGAATCCCACCAGAAATCCTATGGTACTTCCTATGAGACTTGCCAGCAGTGAATAGATGATATATTTCATGGCAATGGTCTGGGTTTTATAGCCCAGTGCCTTCAGTGTTCCGATCTGGACTCTTTCCTCTTCCACCATACGGGTCATGGTAGTCAAAGACACCAGTGCCGCCACCAGGAAGAAGAAGAGCGGGAATATGGTAGCCAGAGACCCAAGCCTGCTGGCATCATCTCCAAGAGTTGCATAACCAGGGAATCCATCACGGTCGAAGACAAACCACTCATCCGGTATTTCAAGGATTTTTCTTTCCGCGTCTCTGATTTCCTCTTCTGCATCAGCAATTTTTTCCAGTGCATCCGCCTTTTCTATTTCAAAGGTCCTTCTTCCATCGGCAAGTTCGATCTTCGCCTCTTCAATTTCTTTCCGGCCATCGATCATGGACTGCCTGAATTCTTTTTCCCCTTCATCAAGCTCTTTTTCTCCATCCTCCAGCTTCTTCTCACTGGCGTCAAGAGTAGCTTTGGCCTCATCCAGTTCTCTTTTCCCTGCATCTATTTCAGCCTTTGCAGCATTCAGTTCTCTTTCTCCTTCTTCATAGGCCAAAAATCCTGCTTCATACTGGGCTCTGCTTTCCGCGATTTTAACAAGGCCTTCTTCATAGTCGATGACGCCTT
>DATIRH010000150.1:0-2268 GCA_035469845.1 Proteiniclasticum sp.
TTTGTCGGTCATATTGGTGGTGATGATTTTATCGTTATCCTTGATAAGGTGCAGAGTAACGAATACTTTGATGACATAGAAATGCAGTTTAGTGAGGGAATTCTGAACTTTTACAATGACGATGATATCAGAAACGGCTATATCCTGATACAGAACAGGCGTGGTATGATTGAAAAATTTCCGCTGATGACCATCACATGCGTTGTACTCAATAATCTGTCACAGAAATATGAGGATGTTTATCATCTCACGGAAAATCTGTCAGATTTGAAAAGAGAGGCAAAGCAGTACAAGATTCCTTCATAACCCAGTGCTTGAATAAAATAAGAATCCCCTGGAAAAGAAATCACTCTTCTCCAGGGGATTTGTAAATCCAGAAAATGAATTAATCAGATGCTGAACTGACCAATGACGCTTCGAAGTTCTTCGGAGAGTCTAGAAAGATTTTCCGAAGATCCCGCAATCTGTGAAATGGAAGCGGACTGTTCTTCCATGGAAGCGGAAGCTTCCTGTGTGGATGCGGAGTTCTCTTCTGAAATGGCTGTAAGATTCTGAAGGGTGTCCATGATTGCTTCCTTCATCTTCATCATGATTTTGCCTGACTCGTTGAGTTTCTCCGTATATTCTATGGAGAAGCTGGTGGCCGATTCGATGGCACTGTAGATCTCCTTACTGGTTGTTACAGTCTCAGCCTGCTCGCCGCTGATGCTGACCACTCTTTCCATGGTCTTCACCGCATTGGACGCATTTCTCTGAAGCTCCGCTACGGTCTGATCGATGGCCTTTGTGGATCTTGCTGACTGCTCTGCAAGCTTTCTGATCTCTTCTGCAACCACCGCAAATCCTCTTCCTGCATCACCTGCTCTTGCCGCTTCTATGGCAGCATTTAAGGCCAGAAGATTTGTCTGGTCTGCGATGCTTGAAATCATGGCGCTGGCCTGACCGATGTTCTTGGCGCTCTTATTCGTAAGACTGATGATTTCAGCAATCTCTTTTACCGAAGCTGTGCTTTCATCGGTGATCCGCATGAGTTTTTCCATTTCGCTCATACCCACACCCACTATTTCCGCAACCTGCAGAGAAGATTCATTCAGCTGAAGCATATACTCATTGTTGGTTTCAATGCTTTCTCCAAGGGAATACGCTTTGGCTGAACCATCCTCTGTGGAAGAAGCCTGCTCTGAAGCGCCCTTGGCGATTTCCTCCACCGTTCGGGACACTTCCTCAGATGTGATGGCGGACTGCTCGGAACTTGCCATGAGCTGCTTGGATGAAGAGGCCACCTCTTCTGATGAGAGGCTCACTGTGGAGATGACTTCTCTGAAGCTGTCTATGATGGACTGGAGGGCTCTTGAAATATCACCCATTTCATCCTTGGAAGAAAGTGATTTTTCAGGCATATCTTCTCGTAAGTCCAGCTTCGCCAGAACCTTTGCCTTTGCAACCACTGGAAGGATCGGTTTTACAATCCGAGTTCCAAGGATGTAGGTGACGATTATGCCCAGAAGTAGAGCTATAAGTGAAATCCATATAATATTATTTCGGAGGGTATTGGCGGTGTCCAGTATTTCATTTTCCGATGCTGTCACGACCAGCGTCCAGCTGGTTCCTTCGATGGGCGCATAAGTCGCAAAGTAATGCTCTTTGCCCAGTTCATACTCTGAAGCGCCTACTTTGGTATCCAGTATCTTCTCAAAAAGCTCTGCAGCTGATTTCTGACCTGGATCTGTTTCCTGAAGCTTTATAGGATTGGCCTGACTCGCGACCTTTTCCTGATCTCTATGTGCGATGACCGTACCTTCATCATCGATAATGTAGGCATATCCTGTTCTTCCATAGCGGATTCCTCTAATCAGTGAACTTAAAGTTTCTCCCTTGTATCTTCCAAGGAGTCCTCCCACCACTCTTGTGTTCATATAGATTGGTGTAGCATAAACCAGTACAGTCTCCCCTGTTGCTGGGCTGATTCCGAAGTAACTGACCTGTTCTCCGTCAAAGACCTTCAATACCTGATCATCTGTAGGAAGCTTGACTACATCCTTTGAAGTGTAATTCAGTGTGCTATCGGGTCTGATCACAGCAATATCATCAAATTCCAGTTTGCTGATCTGTCTTCTTATGATGTTGAACTGATCCTCTAGACCCATGGCTTTCATCTGGTCCAGCTCCGCAAGAACCTCCAGAGAAAGTCTCTGGGTGTGCATTTCGCTTTCCACAAGCTTTCTTCCTTCAATAACCTTCTTCGAAAGATCCAGCTCCGCCTTTTCT
>DATIRH010000151.1:0-2445 GCA_035469845.1 Proteiniclasticum sp.
ATCCTTGCAATGACTTCAATTTCGATGACTTCTCTTTCATCATTTTCCATATAGCACCTCCTGCTATAAAGTTTCATGAATCAGAAACCCTATCTCATCAGATGTTTTTCCGATGAGATTACCTTATTGACATTTTATTAAAAGATAACTATTTCTCCTGTACCTATATTTTACAGCAGATCTCTGAAAAAGCGCAGCGCATTGAGGCTGAAAATCTTCTCCATCTCAGAAGTTGTAAATCCTCTCTTTTCCAATGCAGAAATCAGAAGATGCATTTTTGAAGCATCTTTCAGATCCAGCGTCTCCTCAATTCCATCAAAATCTGATCGCAGCGCACTTACATCAATGCCTGCAACCTTACGGATATGCACTATGTGGTCCACAACAGTTTCTGCTGTTCCTCTCTCAAGAAGACGTTTCAAGTCCTTGTCCAGAAAATTGTAGTAGTAGTTCATACCCACCAGTCCCCCACGATCAGCCAATAGTTTCAGCATCTCATCTGTAAGGTTTCGAGGATGAGGGCATAATATGCGCGAATCAGAATGGCTGGCAAGAAAAGGCTTTTTTGCATATCTTGCTACATCATAGAAGCCTTCGTCTGACAGATGGGACACATCCACAATCACGCCAAGACGCTCCATCTCACTTAAGAAGGCTAGTCCATGTTCCTTTAAACCCTTATAAGCGGAATCAGCTGATTTTCCGAAAGGCACTGCCGGATAACCTATTTTGTTCTCATAGTTCCAGGTCAGCGTGATCATGCGGACACCTAACCTCTGAAGCATTCTTAGAGCTGACAGATCTCCAAGACAGACCCCTCCATCTTCAACGGTCAGAAGCCCCGATATCTTTCCTTCATTCCTGTTCTTTTCGATGTCAGAGAACTTATATACAGGCGCCATTTCTTCCTGATACATTTCCATGATCTGATGAAAAACATCAATTTCCTGCAGCACCTCAAGGAGCGGTGATTCTGGACTGTCTTCAAAGTCCACGAAGGCTGCGAAGCATTGAAGAAGATAATCTCCTTTTTTCAGTTTCAGAAGATCCACATGGAGATCATTTTCACCGAAGTTTTTGTCTATATTCTTGAGCCTGGCCTTATTCAGGGCCATCAATGTATCACAATGAAGATCAACTACTTTCATTCTTATACCTCCCTTTGAAGCTTATTTGATCCTAGAACTTTTTTATGACTCTATAACGCTTTATTTTCATGGACTTTTCTTTAGAATACCACATTGACTGGTTTTTCATCCAGAAAGGCCTTAAGATTCCCTACCGCAATTTCCATGAGTCTTTTTCTGGTTTCCTTCGGTGCCCAGGAAATATGAGGCGTAATAAACAGATTTCTGGCTTTAAGCAACGGATTATCTTTCTGGATGGGCTCACTGGAAACCACATCCACTCCAGCTGCATAGACTTTACCACTTTCGAGTGCCTCATAGAGATCCTGTTCCTCGATCAGCGGACCCCTGGAATTATTGATCAGGATGACGCCGTCCTTCATCTTTTTGATACTTTCCTTGTTGATCATATGTTCCGTGGTCGGGAGAAGTGGACAGTGAAGAACGATAACATCTGACTTTTCATAAAGCTCATCCAGGTCCACAAAGCTAAGGCGCTCATTTTCCAGTTCCTTTTCAGGTGTCCTGGTATTCACGAGAACCTTCATGCCGAAGGCCTGTGCAATCTTCCCGGTGGTCTTTCCGATTCTACCATGGCCTATGATGCCCATGGTCTTGCCTGAGAGTTCGATGAGTGGATAATCCCAGAAACACCAGTCTGGACTTGACTGCCATCTGCCCTTGAAGACCTCCTTGCTGTGATGGCCCACATGGTGAGCTATTTCCAGCAGCAGCGCAAAGACAAACTGACTCACCGCTTCAGTGCCATAGGATGGTATATTGGTCACTGTGACACCCTGGATCTTTGCCTGATTTACATCTACAACATTGTAGCCAGTCGCCAATACCCCGATGTATCTCAAATTCGCACACTGTTCCATGACGGACTTGGTAATGGGTGTTTTATTTGTGAGGACGATCTCAGCCTCTCCAATTCTCTCCCTGATAAGTTCGGATGGTGTTCGCTCATACACTATCAGATCCCCCAACGTCTTGAACTCATCCCAGCTGAGATCACCAGGATTTTCTGCGTATCCGTCCAATATGACTATTTTCATTTCTTTTCTCCTTTTAATAACAAAGTAGGGTCAAAAAAAGCCTCCGAAAATCGGAGGCTTTTAATATCATTTCTTAGTAGAAAATCTGTACCAACGCGGTGGCAAGTAGAATAATGAATGCGCCTCCGAGTCTCGATGAGATCTGGGCAAATGGCATCAGTTCCATTCTGTTTGCTGCTGTAAGAACAGCAACGTCTCCAGTTCCTCCCATATTCGCCATACATAGTCCAGCAGTGATAGCCGCTTCGATAGGATAGAAA
>DATIRH010000152.1:0-5457 GCA_035469845.1 Proteiniclasticum sp.
CTAATTTCCTGAATGAGAAGGGAGTTAATGTGGTGATTTCAGGTGGGATGGGTAGTGGAGCAATTAATATTTTCAATGAGAAAAATATTGAAGTGATTGTTGGAGCAACAGGAAACGCTGAATCCGCAGCGATTGCATATCTCATGGGAAACCTGAAATCAACTGGGTCTGTCTGTCACGAGCATCAGCATCATGATGAGTGCGGAGAATAACTGAGGTCTCATAATGAAAGGAAAAAGCAAAGTCTTTTTCCTTTTTTCTTACTCAGTGTTTCATTGATGCATCAGAGTGCCATTAAATTATGTGGCTATAACATAATGGTTGAAATGCTGACTTAGCGCTATAATTAAGATGGAAAACAACAATAGTGAATAATTTGGATTGAGATATTAAATTGATGGATCAAGTTGTAGTTTTTAGATAATCAATAAGTTTGGAGTTGATTTGAATGAATGCACATGAACAGAAACTCAGTAGAATTATTAATCAGTTAAAGGAACGAAAAGGGAATGAACCGTTAAGGCTGAAGAAGAAGACAGTTTCTCATATGGTACCTAAACCGAATGATAAAAAATATTCTGATGAGAAACTGGAATTCAGCGATTTTGATGAAATATTACTTATTGATCCGGTGAATCGTGAATGCACTGCAGAGCCTGGAGTGACCTTCGAGAAGCTTGTGGAGGCTACTTTGAAGCATGATCTTGTGCCAGTAGTAGTTTCAGAACTGAAGACCATCACCATCGGCGGCGCTGTGGCAGGATGCTCCATAGAATCCATGTCCTATAAATATGGGGGATTTCATGACAGCTGTCTTGAATATGAAGTGGTCACTGCAAAAGGAGAAGTGCTTATCTGCAAGCCTCAGAACGAGAATGAGCTGATTTTTCAGATGATGCATGGAACATTCGGGACTTTAGGAATCATAACAAAATTAAAATTCAAACTCATTCCTGCAAAGAAGTATGTTAAAGTCAATTATCATAAATACAAAAGCCTTGAAGAATACAAAGCTGCCATATGGATACATTATGAGAAGAAAGATATAGACTTCATGGATGGTATTATCCATTCTCCAAAGGAATATGTTCTCAGTGAAGGAAACTTTGTGGATGATGCTCCATATACGCATAACTACGACTGGACTAGAATTTATTATTTGAGTACAGCAAAAAGAGAAGAAGACTATCTTACAACACCGGATTATTTCTTCAGATACAATAAGGGAGTAACGAACGTCCGTCCAAAGTCGTTGATTTTCAGGTTTCTATTTGGGCGAATAACTGATTCCAACGTAACATTAAGAATGGTAGCGTTGTTTAGAAAAGTGATCTCTCCAGACAAGATTCCAATCACACTGGATACATTTATTCCATTTTCAAAGATGGACGAATTCATGAAGTGGTATGTGAAAGAAGTTGACCATTTTCCGCTGTGGTGCGTTCCCTATAAAGTTGTACGTAGATATGAGTGGATAGCAGATGAGTTTCTGGAAAATGTTCAAGATGAACTGTTTCTTGATATTGCATTATATGGTCTGCAGAAAAAGAATCCGAAGCATTATTACAGTATAATCGAGAAAAAGCTGACAGAGATCGGAGCAATCAAGACGCTGATTTCTACAAATCTATATACACAGGATGAATTCTGGGAAATATGGAACAAAGAAAACTACGATAAGGTGAAAATCAGGACGGATCCAGATAATATTTTCAGAGGCTTATACGATAAGACCTGTAGAGCCGCAAGAGGACTTGATTTGGAAGAAGAGAAGATATAGCGGGCTAGTTAAAATCAACCTGTACTGGAATGAACGGAAGAGTCCAAGAAAAAACATGGGGTAAATATTGTCGGTATTCTCTTTAGGTGTGTGCGAACTGCGCAACTGCTTTAAAGAGAGTCCTAATTGTGCAATAATGAGTGAAGTACTATCATTGCATGAAGATAAGGACAAAATTGAAGGAGTTAATTATGTTTGGAAATCAGTTGAAAAAGAAGTATACTATGCCTCAACTCTACACAGCTTTTGTGAACGGGTATCTTTCCTTACCGAAACTTTCAGAGAATAGAAGGAAGAAGATTGTTGATCAGAAATTCATCGAAAGACTGATGCTGGCAACAACGGAAGTCAATGGATGTGATGTATGTTCCTATGCCCACACACAAATGGCATTGAAAGAAGGCTTCTCCAAAGAAGAAATCAATTCATTCCTTACTGGTTCAGAAGCTTATGTCAAAGAGGAGGAGGCCATCGCGATTCTTTTTGCTCAGCATGTGGCTGATACCATGGGAAATCCAGATGCTGAAACATATGATCGATTGATCAAGGAATACGGTGTTCAGAAAGCGCAAATTATGAAAGCTGCAATTACAGTGATGATGATGGGCAACATATCAGGGATTCCGTTAAGCGCTTTCCTCAGAAGAGTAAAAGGCAATCCATATGAGAACAGCACAATACTTTATGAAGGCAGCATGATTCTTGTTCAGCCGGTCTTCATGGTTGCGGCGCTTCCACATGCATTGGCTAGAAAAGCATTCAAGTTCTGATTTTTCTTTAAAATAAAAAGTTTCCCAGGGATTTGTCATATTGTATGATTATCCCTGGGAAGCTGTAATTTAGTGAAGAATATGATCATTACAGCACTCATTACAGGTGAAATTGATGTAATATTTATGCGCACTATATTTTCTGGTTTTTTCTTCCACTAAGATAAAAAATCAGAAAATGATATACATGCATATGCAACATAAATGTTATTTATGTTTTTAAATCAGTAATTATTCGTTAAGCATAAGTTCAATATTGTTTTTTTTGAAAATGCGAATTATCGGATAAAAATACTGTGGAATCCTCGTTGAGATTGAATAGTATAAGCAGTAAAATCACCTTTCCAGTAAGCATTTAACCATTGACGAGCTGTATATTTATTGATATATTTCATATAACGTTAATAAAAATACAGAGAATTTGATTAAGAATTTTCAGTGACATTTTAAGAAAATAAAGTGATTAAGTAGATCTACTGTAAATTACGCACAGGAGGAACCGACATGACCAAGAGAATTCTCATCGTTGATGATTCTGTTTCAGATCGTCTGATTCTAAAGAATATGCTCACTGAATACGACGTACTCACAGCAAGTAACGGAAAGGAAGCGATGGAGAAGATCTACAGCGATCCATTAATAAAACTTATGATTCTCGATCTCAACATGCCAGGGATGGATGGGTTTGAAGTTCTGGAAGAGCTGAAAACCACAGAGTTTTTTAAAAGAATCAGAGTCATAATAATGACTGATTTTGACGAGCAGGAAAATGAAATACGCGGTCTGAAACTTGGTGCTGTGGACTACATCAGAAAACCTGTTCATCAGGACACTTTAAAAGCCAGGATAGACATCCACAGGGAGCTTCAGAAAATTCAAGAGGCGTTGGAGGATAAGTTTTACAGTCAGGGTCTGACCTATGATAAAGTATTCAATCAGGCGCCCATGGGCATAGCGGTATCCTTTAACTGTTTCCCTTCTTCCCTGGAAGAAAATCCATATTTCAGTATTAACCCGAAATATGAAGAAGTAACGGGTAGGCAGAAGGAAGAGTTAAGGAAACTGGGTTGGGCTCAGATAACCCATCCTGATGATCTTCAGGAAAATATGAATATGTATAATAAGCTTGTAGCGGGAGAAATCGATGGTTATGCCATGGATAAGCGGTTTGTGCATCCAGATGGAAAAGTGGTCTGGGTTCATATTGTTGTGGCACCGCTGAATCTTTCAGGAAACCAGAAATATAAGTATATCTCTCTGGTTCAGGATATAACAAAAAGAAAACTTGCTGAAGAAGCGCTTAAAGAAAGTGAAAGAAGTAAATCAGTTCTTCTATCCCATATTCCAGGTATGGCTTATCGGTGCAGTTTTGACAAGGACTGGACCATGCAGTATGTTTCACCAGGCTGTTATGATCTTACAGGATATGAAGCTGAACACTTTATTTCAGCGAATGAGGTGTCCTTTAATAGAGTGATTGCTCCTGAGTACCGCACGCTTTTATGGGAAAGATGGGAAGAAGTGATCAAGAGACGTACCCAATTCAGTTATGAATATGAGATTATAACGGCTGACAAGAAACGTAAATGGGTACTTGAAAAAGGCCAGGGAATCTTCGGAGTACATGGAGAATTAGAAGCACTTGAAGGAATCATATTGGATATATCAGATCGTAAAAAAATGGAAGATCATTTGAGATATAACACGGAACATGACCGATGGACTGGTCTCTACAACTTGCTTTATCTGGAAAAACTCATAGGAAGTGATCTGCAACTGGACAGGAGAGACAAGAGAGCTTTGGTGGGGATTAATCTCAGCTATTTCTATTCATTGAATCTGATTTATGGTTTTCACTATACCCAGGAGCTGATCAGGAAGGTGGCAGATACATTAAGCCTCTACGTCAATGAGGAACGGGTCTTATTCAAGATGCATGAGAATCAGTTTGCATTTTACGTCAGGTCATACAAACAAAGAGAAGAACTGGAATCATTCTGCAAGGACCTGGCACTGATGCTGGGTACGCTTCTCATGCTTGATAGAATCGATATAGGCATGGGTGTAGTTGAGATAGATGATCAGGAAGAACAGGACACAGACCAGCTTTTCAAAAGCCTGTTAATTGCATCAGAAAGATCAATCAGCAGCTTTGATGATTTTTCGGTGAGCTATTTCGATCACGAGATGGAACGAGAGCTGATCCGTGAAGATGAAATAAAACGTGAACTTGTGCAGATTTCTGAAGATATGAATCCTGACAGACTGTTTCTGCAGTATCAGCCAATCCTCGATCTCAAGACAGGAAGAATAGGTGGATTTGAAGCTCTGGCCAGGTTGAAATCAGATGGAGTGGGCATGGTTGCTCCAGACGAGTTTATTCCTATTGCTGAGAAATCAAAACTCATTATCCCTTTAGGAGATCGTATCATAAGGATGGCATTGAAATTTATTGGGAAATTGCAGGATGAAGGATATGACTTATTGAGTATATCCATTAATATTTCTGGTATTCAGATGCTGAAAGAGGGGTTCGCGGATCATGTCATTGAAATGATCCTGGTATCTGGAATAAGACCGGATCTGATCACACTTGAAGTTACAGAAAGTGTCTTTGCAGGGAATTTCGATGAAATTAATCGAGTGCTGGGTAAACTGCAGAAAATTGGGGTACTCATCGCTATCGATGATTTTGGGACGGGCTACTCTTCTTTTTCAAGAGAAGGAGAACTGAATGCGGATATACTGAAGATCGACAAGCTGTTCATTGATAAGGTCATGTTACTAGACACTGAGGACATCATCATCGGAGATATCATAAGAATGGCACACCGCCTGAAGCATCAGGTAGTAGCTGAAGGAGTAGAACATAAAGAGCAGAGAAGGTATCTTGAAGAGAAGGGTTGT
>DATIRH010000153.1:0-2411 GCA_035469845.1 Proteiniclasticum sp.
GAATCTGCAGTTCATAAAGGAGTGGCGGGCGAAGTGGTAGGAGACGCGGATGTTCTTCTTGTGCCAAGCCTTGAAGCAGGAAACTTCCTGGGCAAATCCTTCACCTATATGGCCGGTGCTGAAAGTGCAGGGGTCATACTCGGCGCGAAATGCCCGGTGATTCTCACCTCACGCTCCGATTCCAGTGAAGCGAAGCTGAACAGCATCGCTCTGGCCATCATGATGACTTTATCCAAGGGGGAAAAATAATGAAATCACTAATGACAGGAAATGAAGCTCTTGCAAGAGGAGCCTGGGAAGCGGGTGCACATTTTGCATCAGCCTATCCAGGGACGCCTTCCACTGAAATACTGGAGAATCTCGCAAAATATAAAGAAGTCTACTCTGAATGGGCTCCCAATGAAAAAGTAGGAATGGAGGCAGCCTCAGGTGCATCTATCATGGGTGCGCGCGCTTTGACCACTATGAAACATGTAGGGTTGAACGTTGCAGCCGATCCCTTATTTACCATGGCTTATATCGGCGTCAACGGTGGTCTTGTAATCATCAATGCCGACGATCCAGGAATGCATTCTTCCCAGAATGAACAGGACAACCGCTATTATGCGCTCCATGCCAAGGTGCCTATGCTTGAACCTTCCGATTCTGAAGAATGCCGTGTTTTTGTGAAGAGAGCTTACGAGATCAGCGAAGAGTTCGATACTCCAGTGCTCATCAGAACCACCACAAGGGTGAATCACTCGAAATCTCTTGTGAATATGGAAGACCGGAAGGAAATCGCCATCAGAGAATACAAGAAAGACACGCTGAAGAACGTCATGACGCCAGGGCATGCGCAGAGAAGACACCCTATGGTTGAGGAAAGACTGGTCAGCCTGAGACAATATAACAATGCTTCCAATCTGAACATCATCGAGAAAAATGAAAGCAGACTGGGTATCATCACCTCCGGAATTTCCTACGCCTATGCGAAAGAAGTCTTCGGTGAAAATGCATCTTATCTGAAACTGGGTATGACATTCCCGATTCCTACGGAACTCATAGCCTCATTTTCAAAGGACATGGATGAAATCATCGTCATTGAAGAGAATGAGCCTTATCTCGAAAAGGAAATCAAAGCCATGGGCATTGCCTGCAGAGGAAGAGATGTACTTCCCATCTGCGGGGAACTGAACCCTGAGATCATCCGTGAAGCTTTCCTTGGTGGAGAGAAGAAGGAAATGATTCTCATGGAATCAAAGTCTCCAACAAGACCTCCAGTGCTCTGCGCCGGCTGTCCACACAGAGGATTCTTCAACGCCCTTAAAACTGATAAGGACATCATCGCATCAGGCGATATCGGATGCTACACCTTAGGTGCCATGGATCCGATAAACGTCACCGATACGGTGATCTGCATGGGCGCTTCCATCTCAGCAGGTGCAGGTATGCAGAAAGTGCTGGACATACAGGGTAACACCAAAAAGAAGGTTTTCTCCTTCATCGGAGATTCCACTTTCTTCCATTCCGGAATCACGGGTCTTGTGAATTCCATCTACAACAGAATCCCTGTGGTCACGGTGATCATGGACAACAGGACAACAGGGATGACAGGACATCAGGAAAATCCAGGAACCGGAAAGACCCTCATGGGAGAAGATGCAGGTAACATCAACATTCCGATGCTGGTCCGTTCTCTGGGCATCAAAGATGAGAATATCAAAATCATCAATCCCTATTACCAGGACAAGGCAAAAGAAGTGATCAAGGAAGCGAAAACCGCAACGGAGCCTTTTGTGATCATCACACAGGAACCTTGTGCGCTGCTGAAAGATGTACAGGTACTGAGAAGAAACTCCTATGTTGAAATCGACCAGGAGAAGTGCAGAAAATGCAAGACCTGCGTACGAACCGGTTGCCCTGCCATCTACATCAAGGATGGAAGTGTATTCATCGATAGAGAAATGTGCAACGGATGCACACTCTGTTATCAGGTATGTCCATTTGATGCAATAGAGAAGAAGGGGGACCTTGTCAATGCGTAAGGAAGCGAATATATTATTTGTCGGTGTAGGTGGTCAGGGAACCATCTCCGCATCGAATCTTTTGTCTGCAGCACTCATTGATCTGGGCTACGATGTCAAAATGAGCGAAGTCCATGGTATGGCCCAGCGTGGTGGAAGTGTCTCCACTCAGGTCAGGTACGGAGAAAATGTCCATTCGCCACTGATTGAAAAGGGAACAGCAGATTATATCGTGTCTTTTGAGAAAAGCGAATCCGGAAGATGGCTCGGGTTTCTGAAAGAAAACTGAACCATCATTTCCAGTGATAATGAAATCAGGCCTTAGACGGTCAACAGGGCTAAGGAGGTCTAGGCTGAAGAGAGTCTCCAGGAGATGAAAAGCAAAGGATATGATGTCCTGGCTGTGGA
>DATIRH010000154.1:0-1669 GCA_035469845.1 Proteiniclasticum sp.
CTGCCCTAAGAACATCTGCCAGTCATTGTAGATGACAAGAAGTCCATCATCCAGATACGATAATGCTTTTTCTCTGATCCAGGAGGGAACCCCATAATAACCTTCAGCTATGGCGCCAGTGATGGCTGCCAATGTATCGCTGTCACCACCCACTGAGATGGCGAGCCTGATCGCATCCTCGAAGGAGGTGGATTCAAGAAAGGCTTCAATGGCCTGAGGCACTGTTTCCTGACAGGTCTCATTAAACTGATAGGTGTCTCTGATTTCATCAATGGTGAAATCCAAAGGATAATAGTCTCTTATGATCCTGTCTCTGATTTCGCTCTTCCTATAACCGGACCTTGCCATATAGACGGCAAGAGCTGCAGCCTCTGCACCTTTTAATCCTTCTCTATGATTGTGGGATACACCGGTGATGGTTTCTGACAGACTGATGATCTCACTTTCGGTTCTACCAGCAAAGCCCACTGGGCTTATTCTCATAGCGGCGCCGTTTCCATAGCTGTTATAGGGTTTCGGGTCACTACTGACGATCCATTGGGAGAACATACCGCCATAACCGCAATATGGATATTTCTGTCCGATTTTCTGCATGTACTTTACCGTCATTTCTTCCAGTAGCGTGTGGTACTCATTATTCAGATCGAATCCGACCAATGCAGGCTGGATCTGTTTTTCTGTCTCCATGATGGCTTTTGCGACAGAAAGAGTCATTATACTGTCATCAGTTACAAAACAGTTTTCTGTGAATAGCTCAAAGTCCTTACTACGATGATTATAAAACTCGAATCTGGAACCGACAATATCCCCGATGATTGCACCTATCATTTACTCACCTCCCTAAATTATTTTTGAATAGTCTGAAAATTAATAGTATTATTCAAACTTCTCTTTATGGTATTATAATACCATATCTGTTGTACTACTATAAGTACAGTTAAAATATAAAGCGTAATTATTTAGGTGAGAACAAAGCCAAACAAGTATCGTGATGGTTGATTTTATTAACCAGAATTAAGTAGGAATCCATTGTACATGGACAAATGTTAGAGCATAATAAAAATATAGAAAACACAAAAGAATAAATCTAGCGAAAGTGAGGAGGTGAGAATTATGAAAGAAATCAATATTTCAAAAGTGATTGTTCATAAGAGAAAAGAAAAGGGAATCACCCAGGATGCCCTGGCAGAACATGTGGGTGTAACAAAAGCTTCTGTTTCCAAATGGGAAACAGGACAGAGTTATCCGGACATAACACTTCTACCGAAGCTTGCCACTTTCTTCAATATCTCCATAGATGATCTTATCGGATATCTTCCACAACTGGAAAAAGGAGAGATCAGAAGAACCTATCAGAGATTTGCGGAAGATTTCGGGAAGAAACCTTTTACTGAAGTCTACGGCGAAATCGAGAAAGTCATTGAAAAGTACTATGCGTGCTTTCCGCTTCTTCTGCAGATGTCCATCCTTCTTCTGAATCACTATATGCTGGCAGAAACAGAGGAGCAAAAAAGCGAAGTGCTTGATAAAATCATCCAGCTTTCCCTGAGAGTGAAGGAAGAGAGTGAGGATGTATGGCTTTCAAAGCAGTCAAATTCCATTGAGGCCGTGGCGCAGCTGGTCAAAGGTGATTCGCTTTCGGTGCTAGAACTTCTGGAAGGAACCATCA
>DATIRH010000155.1:0-2189 GCA_035469845.1 Proteiniclasticum sp.
ATATCAGTGCGGTGATAAACATTGATGGCTCCATGCTTGGCGAATACTCCATGAGCAAAAAAGGTGACACAGTCATGAATGATGTTCCTTACCCTGTTCCACTTTTAAACTTCTATTCTGAGTATGTGCTTACAGAACTGGAAAAGGATCCGGACTATGTATATGTCAATCAACATATTTCGTCGATTTCTTCCGATGCATTTGAAACCTGCATAAAAGGAACAAACCATATGAGCTATACTGATCTACCGCTGTTTTCACCTTTTCTAGCCTCTCAGCTGTCAGGGATCTCAGGTGGATCCACTGAAGCGAGTGTGGACGAGTACTACTGTATCGAGACGATGAATCATCTGATTGTTGAATTTTTCGATTGCTTCTTAAAGGATTACGGCGTGTTTGCTGCTGATAAACTCTATTAACCCGAATTAAAGGAGTAAGTTATATGAAGCTGTTAATGAAGCTTGTGTTGAAGGACTTCCAGCGGAACAGGGTGATCACCTTTGCTTTGGCTGTATTTCTTCTGATCTCCATCCTGTTCATGGCGGGAGGATTAAGGGTGACAGGCACAATGATCTCATCCATAAATGGACTGGACAAAATCGCCATGCCACCGGATTACCTTCAGATGCATAGAGGAGAGTATGATGAAGTGCTCTTTGAAAAGTTTGCAGAGGATAGAGACTATGTAGAGGATGCGCTCATAGTGAAGATGCTGAACATAAGAAATTCGAATATTGTTTTTAAGGACGAAACCCTTGAAAGTTCATTGATGGACAACGGGTTTGTCATTCAGAATGAAGGGTTTGATTTTCTTCTGAATACAGATCAGGAAATAGCTGCTGTCGAGGAAGGAGAGGTCGGTGTTCCAGTCTACTATGCTGATATTATGGGCATCGAGGTGGGGGATATCCTTACCTTGAAGGAAGGTGACTATTCTAAAGAGCTCAAGGTGTCAGACATCATAAGAGATGCTTCAATGAATCCTGCACTGACAACGTCCAAGCGCTTTCTCGTTCATGAGGCAGACCTTAATGAGCTGAGCCAGCAGATGGGGGATTGGGAATACCTTTTTGAATTTCTTCTTGAGGAAGGAACTACGACAGCAACCCTTGAGAAAGAGTATATTGATCAAAATATGCCTTCAAACGGGGTGGCCATCACTGGAAGTCAGCTTCGAATCATGAACAACTTTTCTTTCGGACTGGTTGCCTTCATCATCATTGCAATCAGCATACTACTTATTCTCATAGCCGTACTTTGTCTGTCCTATATCATCAGAGCAACCATGGCAGAAGAGAATCGAAGCATCGGGGAGATGAAAGCCATCGGATTCCCTGATAAAGCCATCGAGAAGTTCTATGAGATGAAATATATTATTATGGTTCTTGCAGCAGGAATCATCGGTTATCTGGCAGCCATTCCATTTGGTGATTATTTTTCCTCCTCCGTGATTCTCTACTGCGGTGTCGGAAAAGAGGTGTGGATGATCTGGCTGTTCCCGCTGATCGGTGTCATCCTTCTGGGCATCATGGTGCTCTTAAGATGCAGGAAGATCATCAGGAAGAATCTTAAGCAGTCTGTTGTAGGACTTTTAAGAGGAGAGGAGACAATCCGTAAAGAAGGTCATTATGTTCTGCCGATTCAGGGGTTTAAGAATCAGAACTTCAGTATTGCCATGGGGGAGCTGAAATGTAAATGGAAGGAATATGTTGTTCTCTTTTTTGTTTTTCTCTTTTCATCCTTCCTGATTCTTCTCCCGATGAATATGAAAAACACGGTTGAAAATGAATCTTTCATGACCTACATGGGTGTTGGCGAAAGTGATATTCGCATGGATATCCAATACACAGAAGACCTTATCCTTCAAAAAGATGCGGCGTTGAAGTATCTTGAAAATGATATTGATGTCGCCCGGTATTCTGTTTATCAGAACGGGTATGTGGAGTATCAGAACCAGATAGGAGAATGGGAGTATCTTCGCCTTGAAAATGGAGATGGCACGGTTTTTCCTCTGGAATATATGGAAGGCACTGCACCTGAAGGCGCTAAGGAAATAGCGGTCTCTTCTCTATACGCAGTGGATTCCTCCAAAAACGTCGGAGATCTCATGAGCGTAAGCTACGCTGGTGAAGAAAGACAATTAACTGTGAGCGGAATCTATCAGGACATCACCTATGGAGGAAAGACAG
>DATIRH010000156.1:0-2934 GCA_035469845.1 Proteiniclasticum sp.
TCTATCAAAATTTCACAAAGAAAATGGGGTTTGATTCTTAATAAGCCTTTAAATTGCAGTCAATAAAGAGGATAATGTTAGTTATTACAATATATTTTCAGTAAGTTGAAAATACACAAATCAAATCTGAAGATGTTTGCGCTTATGCAGAAAGTAGAAGGTGATAATTTTGGACTCAGCAATAGTATCAGTCGTGTTTTATGGATCGTTGATCCTTTATTTCTATATGGGAATGTATATATTATCATTAGACACCAAGGATAGAATCCATCGACTATTTTTCTACCTTTGTCTCAGCTTAAGTACGTGGTCTCTTACTTCTTCACTCCTCAGCCATGTGGAGCTGAAAGAAACAGCTTATCTTGTCCTGGCAGCCAGCATCTGGGGTTGGGGGTTTGTATACAGTTTTCTACTGCATCTGGTGATTCTTCTTACAAAACTGGAAAAGAAGATGAAGCCGTGGCAGTGGATTGCCCTTTATGTACCGGTCCCTGTAACCATGGCTCTGTTTTACGGGAATCTTATGTACAGCAGGATATTTGCCAGAATAGAGCTCAGCTCTATAGGATGGAACTATGATAGGGCCAGTATGGCCTGGTTCATGTGGATGCGCTTCTATTATATTACAATGATGGCGCTCATACTTTTTCTCGTGTTCAGAAAAAAATCAGAAGAGGATGATGTGGCCAGCATCAAAGAGAAGAAATACATCAAGGTCACAATGATCATCAGCTTCATTCTCGGACTTCCTAAAATCTTCGGACTCTATGAAGCCCTTGGGTGGAATCTGATCGGACTTGGACCATTGCATCTGCTACCCGTAGGGATAACCATCTTTTTCGTCCTTTATGTCCGAGTAAGAAAGAAGCAGAGAGGGTTTGTCATACTTCCTAAAAGAGGAGAACTCATGAGTGTCAAAACCCATGAGAGGATCTTCTACTATGTATCTCAGGCTTATATTTTCGGTGCTTTCACCGCCTTCGGACTTGAAGTGTTTCTGAAGAAAGAAGACATCGGAAAAGCTGCCATCCTTTCAGTGACGATGTTTGCGGTAGGGATCAGTATCTTCTTGCTCTTAAAGAGCAGATTGAGCATTGAGAAGAGAGATCAGACTCTTTTTGCCATTATTGCGCTTTCCATACCTTTTATCACATTCTATCAGATCGATAATTCAGAAGCCTTTGCCTGGGCAGTACCTGTAATCTTCATACTGATTGCGGTGGCATTTAACAACATCAGGCTTCTCATCTATACAAGTGCCATGACCATAGTATCTGCTGTGGTTCTATGGATTGTACGACCGGAATCTGAAATTGTATTTACCTCTGCAGAGCATCTTGGAAGAATCATCATCTTTGCAATCATCATCTCCATCGCTTTTTTTATCAACAGGCTCTACAAGAACAGACAGTATCAGCTGGAAAAACAGATCGACCATGAGCGCTTCGTCTCAGAAACAGCAAGACTCCTGTCTTCTGCCAGAAATAAGAATCTCAGGAGCAATCTGGATGTATACCTTGAAAGAAGTCTCCAGTATATGGAAGCTGATTATGGTTCTATTCATATATTTCCCGGAAAACGAAACAGGATGAGAAAAGTGGAGTACTATGGACCCCACGACTTCATTAATCCAATGAACAACAGAGCTTTCGGAGAAAAGTTTGACCTGCTTCTGGAATCACTTCTGGATGAGGGGAGTCTCTACACTAAAGAGTTTTTTGAAGTGCTCTGTCAATTTACAGACGACATGCAAAGAGAGGGGATTACCGTCATGGTCAGACCGCTCATAGAGTCAGGTGAGATTCTCGGTGCTATGTGTCTGAGCACGTTTAACAGGAACTCCTGGGATGAAGGGTATCAGAATACCTTTCAGCTCATAGCAGGAAGCCTTTCCAGTATGCTCTATAAGATTGGAAAGGAAGATGAACTGTTCAGAATGGCTTATTATGATCATCTCACAGGACTTCCGAATCGTGTGCTTTATGAGAAAATCATTCAAAAGCAGATCCAGGAAACGGAAGAAGATGAGATGCTTGCTCTTATTTTTCTTGACCTGGACGATTTCAAGAATATCAATGACATACTTGGACACAGCATAGGTGACAGATTCCTGGTGGAGCTTGCAGAAAAACTGAAGCCGAAGCTGAAAGAGAAAGATACACTTTCCCGTTTCGGGGGAGATGAGTTCCTGATCCTCCTTCCTCATGCCAAAAGCATAAGAGAAATCGAAAACTTTGCAGAAGAAGTGCTCAGTGAAATCATGAAGCCCTTCCAGCTGGATGAACGGGAAGTGACAACAGGAGCAAGTCTTGGGATCTCCATTTATCCTCAGGATGGTCAAAGAGGAGAAGAACTCATCAAAATCGCAGATCTTGCCATGTATCACGCCAAGAGTACGGGTAAAAACAGATACACGATCTGTACAGAAGAGATTAAAGATAAGTTTCTCTATGAAAAAGAACTGGAAGAGGACCTGAAGAACGCTTTGAAGAAGAATCAGCTTGTCCTTTACTATCAGCCTAAGGTTCACGGAAAAACGGAAGAAATCGTCGGGGTGGAAGCACTGATCAGATGGAAGCATCCGACAAAAGGACTGCTGGCTCCTGGTCTGTTTCTTCCCATTGCGGAGCGGACAGGTCTCATGGCGGAAATTGATACATGGGTATTTATAGAAGCCTGCAATCAGAACAGGTCATGGCAGAATAAAGGATACAAGAAGATGAATATGTCCATCAATATCACCCCGATCAGTATGCTGCAGGCAGAGATGGGGCGGTCTTTAACTGATATATTCATCAGCAATGGATGGAATCCGGATTACATTGAAGCTGAAATTACAGAAAACAGCATATTCTTTTCTTTGGAAAAGATTCAAAGTGAATTAAAATCCTTAAGAGAGATCGGTCTACAAATCTCACTGGATGACTTTGGAAC
>DATIRH010000157.1:0-2520 GCA_035469845.1 Proteiniclasticum sp.
CAGCACGAAATTGAAGAATGAGATTAATACGCTGAAGAAAACCGAAACGGATCTTCTGATGAAACTCCGTGAATATGAAAAAGCAAGCTCGGATTCAATCCATATTATGGAGGAGCTTTCTAAAGAGTACAGTAGAAATGAGAAGCTACTAGGATATAAAGAAGTTCGAGGGGCTGGGCTCATTATATCCATGGAGGATGGAGATCCGAAAGAGGATGAGCTGGAAGGGTCCATAGACAGCTGGCTGAGAATCATTCATAATGAAGATATGTTAAAACTTATCAATGAACTGAAGCTTAACGGTGCAGAAGCAATCTCCATCAATGGACAAAGAGTGACCGAAACGTCAGAAGTCTACTGCAGCTGGGCATTTATCTCCATAAATGGCAAGAAACTGCCCGCACCTTTCGAGGTGAAAGCGATAGGGGATGAAGACCTCATGGAAGCTTATACAAAAACAGAGTTCAATCAGATGAGGATTATGAAAAACAGAGGCATAAAGGTGAATATGGAAAAGATGCCGATAATTATCCTTGAAGGTTCTGTGCCACCGATAAAACCTCTATATATTCAGGGAATACAGTGAAAGGTTGTGACTTTTTGAGTAGCATCAAAGACAATATTGAGCAAGTCAGAAATACCCTATTGGATGGGGTGACTTTGATCGCGGTTTCAAAAACGAAATCGCCAGAAGAAATCATGGAAGCTTACGATCAGGGGATCCGAGATTTCGGAGAAAATAAAGTGCAGGAACTTGTATCCAAGTTCGAAGTGCTTCCAAAAGACATCAGATGGCATCTCCTAGGTCATCTACAGACAAATAAAGTGAAGAAAGTGCTTGGCAAAGCTTATCTGATCCAATCATTGGATCGTGAGTCTTTGGCAGTAGAGATCAATAAAAGAGCAGAGAAACTAAGCCTTATGGTTGATACGCTAATAGAAGTCAACATTGGAGAAGAAAAGCAGAAAACGGGTATTACGCTACGAGATCTACCTGGATTCCTAGAAATAATAAAGAATCTTGAAAGAATCAATGTAAAAGGATTAATGGCCATTATTCCTCAGGGTACCAACGACGAAAATACGCAGTATTTCAGAAAAATGAAGGAGGTGTTCACTGACTTAAAAAAGTATGAAAATGAGCGGATGAAGATGGAAATCCTCAGCATGGGCATGTCATCGGATTATGAGATTGCAATGGAAGAAGGATCAAACATGGTGAGAGTCGGTACGAAGATATTTGGAACAAAAAATTATTAAATCAATAAGGAGGAACAGAAATCATGGGTAAAATTATGACTTCATTCAAAAACATGATGGGATTTGAAGAAGAGGAAATGTATGATGATTATGAAATGGAAGAGCAACAGGAGGAAGAAACAACAGAAACCAAAGAAAACTACTCAATCCTGAATAGAAGAAGAGAATCTAAGGAAGCCAATAAAGTGGTAAATCTTCATGGTAATAATACAAAAATCAATATTATCAAGCCAAATACTTTTGATGAAGCTCCACAGATCTGTGAGAGTCTCAAAGCGAATAATATTGTCGTTGTGAATACTTCCAGTCTTGAACCAAGAACAGCACAAAGATTACTTGATTTCATCGCTGGAGCAACCTATGCACTATCAGGCGATCTTCAAGAAGTGGAAAATGGTGTTTATGTTCTATCTCCATCTATGGTTGAAGTAACCAGAGATCTGAAGGAAGAAACCTCAATTAAAGGTTTTCTGAACTGGAAATAATGGATAAATCAGGGTTTATTAAAACCTTCACGGAAGAAGATTCCTATAGAATGGCGAAGCTCTTTGAATCCTTGGAAAGAGCAAAGAGCTTCAACTTCTTTTATCATACGGATGAATTCTACACACCTGGTGTATGGAATAAAATCTTGAAGATGAAAGAATACAAAGAAATTCTCGTTATGGGGGAAGATTTCTTTGAAAGAAGAATTTTCGCATCAAATGTCAGCGGTGAAAACCCTCTGGCCATCATTGAGATAGAAAACCTGGACACTCAGACAGAACTGGCACATCGAGACTATCTCGGTGCAATCATGAGTCTGGGCATCCTGAGAGAGAAATTCGGAGATATTTTTCTTAAGGATGATAAAGCCTACCTTGTGATTTTCATGGATATGGCGGATTATATTATAAATAATCTCAATCAGATCGGAAAGTGCAGTGTGAGGCTGACCTTACATGATTATGAGGACAAAGTGTTGTTTCTTAAGCCCAATCTAGTAAAGAGAGAAGCGGTCATTGCTTCGCTTAGGCTTGATGTGGTTGTAGCTGAGCTTGCAAAGACATCTCGCACAAAATCATTAGAGATGATTCAAAGAGGTCTTGTGCTCTTAAATTACAATGAAACAAGGGATAAGGCTAAGGAAATAAAAGAGGGAGATACTATAACCGTCCGAAAAAAAGGGAAGTTCAAAGTAGGAGAAATCATAGGAACGACTCAAAAAAACAATTTAAGAATCGCATTTTATAAATTTGAGTAAATTTCTGTTTAGAGGAG